>NZ_JBHWBP010000008.1:0-11544 GCF_042735575.1 Streptomyces sp. NPDC059564
GTCGGGAGGGGGGGTGTGGGCTGGGGGGTGTTTGCGGGGGTGGGCATGGGGGTCCTTCGGGGGTGGTCAGGGGCGGCGGGACGCGGCGGGGAGGGCGTCGGCCAGGCGGTCCAGGACGGCTGCGGCCTGCTCGTCGGTCAGGGTCAGCGGGGGCAGCAGGCGCACGACGCTGGAGTGGCGGCCACCGAGTTCGACGATCAGGCCGCGGTCCAGGCATGCCTGGCGGACGGCCGCGGCGAGGGCGGGGGCCGCGGCGCCGGTGGCGGGGTCGATGAGTTCGAGGCCGATCATCAGGCCGCGGCCGCGCACGTCTCCGATGCAGGGCTGGTCGGCGGCAAGGCCCCGCAGGGCCGCCAGCATCCGCTCCCCCAGCACCGCCGCGCGTTCGGCGAGGCCGTTGCGGCGGACGTAGGCGAGGGTGGCGGTGCCCGCGGCCATGGCGAGCTGGTTGCCGCGGAAGGTTCCGGCGTGGGCGCCGGGGGTCCAGACGTCCAGTTCCGCGCGGTAGACGATCACCGCGAGCGGCAGGCTGCCGCCGATCGCCTTGGACAGGACCATGACGTCGGGCACCACCCCGGCGTGGTCCACGCCCCAGAAGGCGCCGGTCCGCCCGACCCCGGTCTGCACCTCGTCGGCGATCAGCGGGATGCCCCGGGCGGCGGTGATCTCCCGCATCCGGCGAAGCCAGGCGTCGGGGGCGGGGTGGACGCCGCCCTCGCCCTGGACGGGTTCGACGATCATCCCGGCGGGCACGGGCACCCCGCTCTTGGGGTCGTCCAGCAGGCTCTCGGTCCAGTGGGCGGCGATCCGCTCGCCCTCGGGGCCGCCGACCCCGAACGGGCAGCGGTAGTCCTGCGGGTACGGCAGCCGGGTCACCCGTACGTCGGTGGCGCCGCCCGAGGCTTCCATGGCTCCGGCGGTCATGCCGTGGTATGCCCCGGCGAAGGCCAGCAGCCCCGAGCGTCCGGTGGCGGCGCGGACCAGTTTCAGCGCGGCCTCGACGGCGTCCGTCCCGGCGGGGCCGCAGAACTGGACGCGGGCGTCGGCGGCCAGCCCGGCCGGCAGGTTCGCGAACAGCTCGGTGGTGAACGCGTCCTTGACGGGGGTCGCCAGGTCGAGCACGTGCAGCGGGGCCCCCGAGTCGAGGACCCCGCGGATGGCTTCGAGGACGACCGGGTGGTTGTGCCCGAGGGCGAGGGTGCCCGCGCCGGAGAGGCAGTCGAGGTAGCGCCTCCCGTCGGCGCCCTCGATCGTCAGCCCCCGCGCGCGCACCGGGACGACGGGCAGGGAACGGGCGTAGGTCCGGGCGGCGGATTCGCGCAGCGCCTGCCGGCGCAGGATGCCCTCGGCCGCGGCGGGCCCCCGGCTCCCCTGGGCCGGAACCTGCGGCGGGCTCGGCGCCTGACGCTCCGCCGGGCCCGCCGCCTGCCCCTCCGCCTGGCCCTGAAGCGGAACCGGCTGCGGAACCTGCGGCGGGATCTGTGCCGCTGCTGCGGCCGGCTCGGTCAAGGCCACGACTGTCGGTCCTCCCGCACGGATTCCTCTTCCGGATTGCGTCTCGAACATGAACGCTGCTGTCCCGTCCCCCGTACGTACCAACGACGGTGACGGCGGCGGATCACGGGTCCCCGGAAGATCCTTGACCGCTCCAGTCCCCGCCGGGGCCGGAAGAAATGGGGCGCACACGGGCGGACCGGTCCGTGACGGCACCGTCGGCGGGCAGGAACCGCCGACCCGGGGACGGCCGTCCTCCCTCACGGCGGCATAGTGGGGTGCTGCGTTCCACCCGTACGACACCGTCTCAACACCTCGAAACACCAGGGGGACTTACGACATGCGACCGAACCGACCGGTCACCGCGCTCCTCGCCGTGGCCGCGCTCGCGCTGACCGCCACGGCGTGCGGCCCCGGCGACGGCGAAGCCGGAGGCGGCGACGCCAAGCCGACCGTGGCCGCGCCCCTGCCGTCCGGCGCCGTGGACGGGATCAAGATCCCGCAGGAGCTGAAGGACAAGCTCAAGCAGCACGGGTTCGACATGGAGAAGTGGAAGGGGGGTGCGTGGAAGAACTGGAAGAAGGAGGACTGGCTCCGCGAGGCGGGCGACTACGTCAACCCGATCATCGACGGCCTGTGGGACCCGGACCGGATGCGTGACGCGGAGCAGCCGCAGCGCCCGGCGGTCGACCCCGACGCGGGCAGGGACCAGGGCGTCACCGACCCGACCCCGCTCCCCGTGACCGCCAAGGCGGCCGCCGCTCCGTACCACTCGAGCGTCCCGGCGTCCGGCAAGGTCTTCTTCGACGGCCCCGAGGGCTCCATGGTCTGCTCGGCGACGGTCGTGAAGGACCCGGCGCACCCGGGCAAGTCCAACATGGTCTGGACGGCGGGCCATTGCGTGCACGCGGGCAAGGCCGGCGGCTGGTACCGCAACATCGCGTTCGTCCCGTCGTACAACAACGCGGGCAAGCCGGCCGCGCAGCTCAAGGGCGCGCCGCGCGAGCAGGTGGCTCCGTACGGCGTGTGGTGGAGCGACTGGGCGCAGACCTCGGACCAGTGGATCGCGAGCGGCGGTCCGACGGGTGGCGCGGGTGCCCCGTACGACTTCGCGGTGCTGCACGTGACCCCGGAGAAGGGCGGCGGCAAGTCGCTGGAGGAGACCGTCGGTACGGCGCTCCCGGTGGAGTTCAACGCCCCGGCGGTGCCGAAGGTCGCGAGCATCACGGCGACGGGCTACCCGGCGGCGACTCCGTTCGACGGCCAGAAGGCGTACCAGTGCGCGGACAAGCCGGGCCGGCTGGCGCTGACCCAGGCGGACCCGGTGATGTACCGGATCGGCTGCACGATGACCGGAGGTTCCTCCGGTGGCGGCTGGGTCGCGGCGGGTGCCGACGGCAAGCCGGCGCTGGTGTCGAACACCTCGATCGGTCCCGCCAAGGCCGGCTGGCTGGCCGGACCCCGGCTGGGTCCGGAGGCGAAGGGCATCTACGAGGCCGTGTGCGACAAGTTCAAGCAGTGAGTCCGAGCAGTGAGTCCGAGCAGTGAGCTCAAGCAGCCAACTCAAGCAGTGAGTTCAGGCTGTGAGTTCAGGCTGTGACATGACCGTATGACGGAGGGCCCCTCGCTCAGGGGAGGGGCCCTCCGTCATACGGTGCGGTGTCCGCCTACCGCTTGGCGGGCACGTACGGTGCCAGGTCCGCCGCCAGTTCCTGGTGGACCCGGGCCTTGAGCAGGGTGCCCTCCGGGGTGTGCTCCTCGGAGATGACCTCGCCCTCGGCGTGCGCCCGGGCGATCAGCCCGCCGCGGGTGTACGGCACCAGGGCCTCCACCTCGACCTCGGGCCGCGGCAGTTCGGCGTCGATGATCGCGAGGAGTTCCTCGATGCCCATGCCGGTGCGCGCCGAGACGGCGATCGAGTGCCGTTCGATGCGCAGCAGCCGCTGCAGGACGAGCGGGTCGGCGGCGTCGGCCTTGTTGATGACCACGATCTCGGGCACGTTGACGGCGCCGACCTCGCGGATCACCTCGCGTACGGCCGCCAGCTGCTCCTCCGGCGCCGGGTGCGAGCCGTCCACGATGTGCAGGATGAGGTCGGAGTCGCCGACCTCCTCCATCGTGGAGCGGAACGCCTCGACGAGGTGGTGGGGCAGGTGCCGGACGAAGCCCACCGTGTCGGCCAGGGTGTAGACCCGGCCGGAGGGGGTTTCGGCCCGGCGGACGGTCGGGTCGAGGGTGGCGAACAGTGCGTTCTCCACCAGCACGCCCGCGCCGGTGAGGCGGTTGAGCAGGGAGGACTTGCCGGCGTTGGTGTAGCCGGCGATGGCGACCGAGGGCACCTTGTTGCGGCGCCGTTCCTGCCGCTTGATGTCGCGGCCGGTCTTCATCTCCGCGATCTCCCGGCGCATCTTCGCCATCTTCTCGCGAATCCGCCGCCGGTCGGTCTCGATCTTGGTCTCACCGGGGCCTCGGGTGGCCATGCCGCCACCGCCGCCGCCACCCATCTGCCGGGACAGCGAGGCACCCCAGCCGCGCAGGCGCGGCAGCATGTACTGCATCTGCGCGAGGGCGACCTGTGCCTTGCCCTCTCGGGACTTGGCGTGCTGGGCGAAGATGTCGAGGATCAGGGCGGTCCGGTCGACGACCTTGACCTTGACGACGTCTTCGAGGGCGATGAGCTGGCCGGGGCTGAGCTCGCCGTCGCAGACGACGGTGTCGGCGCCGCTCTCCAGCACGATGTCGCGCAGTTCGCGGGCCTTGCCGGAGCCGATGAAGGTGGCCGGGTCGGGCTTGTCGCGACGCTGCATGACGCCGTCGAGGACGAGGGCGCCGGCGGTCTCGGCGAGGGCGGCGAGCTCCGCGAGGGAGTTCTCGGCGTCCTGCACGGTCCCGGAGGTCCAGACACCGACGAGGACGACGCGCTCCAGGCGGAGCTGTCGGTACTCGACCTCGGTGACGTCCTCGAGTTCGGTGGAGAGGCCGGCCACGCGGCGCAGGGCCGCGCGCTCGGAGCGGTCGAGCTGGGCGCCGTCCCGCTCGCCGTCGATCTCGTGGCTCCAGGCGACGTCCTCTTCCATCAGGGCATCGGCCCGAAGGCTCTCGGTGAAGCTCTGCGGGTCCCGCACGTTCTGCGCGTCCCGCGGGTCCTGGGAAGGGGAAGAAGAGGAGGTCATTGGATCCTTACGTCGATTCGATTGCTTCCGCGCCGGCCAAGGCCAAAGGTACCGCTGCGCGTGACATCACACTGTCACGTCCAACGCGTCACCCCGTCCGGGGATTCCCGGGGCGGCCGGACCTGTCGATGGTGACATGCCCGTTCCTGGCCCGTCATACCGTTTTCCCGGCGGATCCCCGCCCCGGAGCGGCCCCGGCGCCCTTCGGAGCTGCCTCGGGGGCTGCCTGCGCAGCCGCCTTCGGCGCTGTCTTCGGACCCGGCTTGGGGGCCGCCGGGGTGCTCCACTCCGGGTGCCCCGGCATCGGCGGGGTCGTCGTCCCGTAGAGCCACGGCTGCAGGAAGGGCGCGAGGTCGCGGCCCGCCTCCCGGGAGGCCAGGCGTACGAAGTCCTCCGTGCCGGCGAGCCCGTCCCGGTGCTCCGCCACCCAGTTCCGCTCGATCCGGTCGAAGGCCTCGGCGCCGACCTCCTGGCGCAGCGCGTAGAGGATCAGCGCGGACCCGTCGTAGACGACCGGCCGGAACAGGCCGATCTTCTCGCCGGGGGCCGCCGCCTTGGGTGCCGCCGGGGGTCCGCCGGCGGCACGCCACTGGTCGGAGCGCTCGTAGGCCTCGCGCATGCGCCGGTCCAGGGAGTACTTGCCGAGGCCGTCCGCGTACAGGGCCTCGTACCAGGTCGCGTGTCCTTCGTTGAGCCACAGGTCGGACCAGGTCCGCGGGGTCACGCTGTCGCCGAACCACTGGTGGGCGAGCTCGTGGACCATGACGGACTCCACGTACCACTCGGGGTAGCCCTCCCCGGAGAACAGGCCGTGCTCGAAGAGCGAGAGGGTCTGCGTCTCCAGCTCGAAGCCGGTCTTGGCCCGCGCGATGAGCACGCCGTAGTTCTCGAAGGGGTAGCGGCCGACCCGCTGCTCCATCCACTCGATGTGTCCGGCGGTCTTGCGCAGCCACGGCTCCAGCCGCTCCCGGTCGGCTTCGGGCACGACGTCGCGCAGCGGGAGTCCGTGCGGTCCGGTGCGGTGGAGGACGGCGGAGCGGCCGACGGAGACCTGGGCCAGCTCGGTGGCCATCGGGTGCACGGTCTTGTACGTCCACACGGTCGCGCCGCCGGCGCCGGAGGCGGGGAGGGCGCTGGGCACTCCGTTGGCGACGGCCGTCATCCCGGCGGGGGCGGTGATCCGGAAGGTGAAGTAGGCCTTGTCGGCGGGGTGGTCGTTGCAGGGGAAGACGCGGTGGGCGGCGTCGGCCTGGTTGGCCATGGCCAGGCCGTCCTCGGTGGGGACCCAGCCGCCGTCGGCGCGGCCGCGGGGGTCGCTGGTGTGCCGGACGGCGATGTGCAGCGGCGTGCCGGCCGCCAGGGCGTGGGCGGGGGTCAGTACGAGGTCCTCCCCGGCGCTCTCGAACTGCGCGGGCTCCCCGTTGACCTCGGCGGACGCCACCGTTCCGTGGGTGAAGTCCAGGTTGATCCGCTCCAGCGGTTCCAGGGTGCGGGCTTCGATGGCGGTCACCGCGTCGAGCGGGCTGCTGTTGTCCTTGTACGTGAGGGACAGGTCGTACGAGAGGACGTCGTACCCCGGATTGCCGAGTTCGGGGAACAGCCGGTCGCCGATGCCCAGCGGCTTCGGCGGGGGCAGCACGGCGGCGACGAGGGTGAGGGAGGCGGCCGCGAGCAGGGCGGCGCGCAGGCGCGGGGAGGAGAGCTGCATCCACCACCGCTTACCAGCGCCCGCGACGCGCCCGCGAGCGGCGCGCGACGGGGGCACCCGAACGTGTCGCCCCAGCCATGGACCGGCCTACGCACTCCCCCGGCGTACGCCCCCTCACGGCGTCCCGCACCGCCTCGACCCGCGCGAATCCCCCGCCGGCCCGGCAGTCGCCCCCGGCCCCCGGAAGCCCTAGGCCCGGCTGACGTCGTACACGCCCGGCACGTCCCGCATGGCGCGCATCAGGGCGGGCAGTCCCGTCGCGTCGGGCAGCTGCAGCGTGTAGGAGTGCCGGACCCGCTGTTCGACGGGCGGCTCCACCGTCGCGGAGACCACCTCGACCCCCTGGCGGGCGATGGCCTCGGTCAGATCGGCCAGCAGATGCGGGCGGCCGAACGATTCAGCGAGCAGTGTGACGCGGCAGTCCGCGGTGGCCCGCCAGTGCACGGCGACCGAGGTGCGGCCCACGGAGCGCATCTGGGCCACGGCCGGACAGTGGATGCGGTGCACGGTGACGGCCCCGCCCCGTACGACGAATCCCGCGACCGCGTCCGGCGGCACGGGCGTGCAGCAGCCGGCGAGGCGTACGTGGGCGTCGGGGAGGTCCACGACGGCGTTGCCCCCGCCGCCCCGCAGGCCGGGCACGGACAGCGGCGCCCGGGGGGCCGCGGCGGCGGGACCGGCGCCGTCGGGATGGGCGGCGAGCCAGGTGCCGATGGCGATCCGGGCGGCCGGGGTCCGCGCGTGCTCCAGCCAGTCGGCGGCAGGCCCGGAGGAGGCGTCGTGGGCGAGCAGCAGCTGGACGGTGTCCCCGTCGGAGAGCGGGGCGGACAGGGAGGTGAGGCGCCCGTTGACCCGGGCGCCGATACAGCCGTGGGCCGCCTCGCCGTACTGGGCGTAGGCGGCGTCGATACAGCTGGCCCCGGCGGGCAGGCTGATCGTGCCGCTGGTGCCCCCGTCCTCGCGGAACACGGTGATCTCGCGGTCCTGCGCCAGCTCGGCGCGCAGCACGCTCCAGAAGGTGTCGGGGTCCGGCGCGGACTGCTGCCAGTCGAGGAGCCGGGAGAGCCAGCCGGGCCGGGTGGGGTCGACGCGCTCCTCCTCGCAGTCCGCGGCCTCCGGCGGGGTGCCCGTGGTGTACGGGTTGCCGAGGGCGATCACGCCCGCCTCCGCGACCCGGTGCATCTGGCGGGTGCGGACGATGACCTCGGCGACGTACCCCTCGGGGACGGCGACGGCGGTGTGGAGGGACTGGTAGAGGTTGAACTTCGGGGCGGCGATGAAGTCCTTGAACTCGGAGACGACCGGGGTGAAGCAGGTGTGCAGCTCGCCGAGGACCCCGTAGCAGTCGGCGTTCTCGGCGACGAGGACGAGGATCCGGCCGAAGTCGGAGCCCCGCAGTTCGCCGCGGGTGCGGGCGATGCGGTGGACGGAGACGAAGTGCCGCGGCCGTACCTGTACCTCGGCGGCGATGCCGGCGTCGCGCAGCACGGCGCGCACGGAGTCGGCGATGGCGGGCAGCGGGTCGCGGTCCCCGGCGTGCGCGGCGATGAGCGCGCGGGTGTGCTCGTACTCCTCGGGGTGGAGGATCGCGAAGACGAGGTCTTCCAGCTCGGTCTTGAGGGCCTGGACGCCGAGCCGTTCGGCGAGGGGGATGAGGACGTCGCGGGTGACCTTGGCGATGCGGGCCTGCTTCTCGGGGCGCATCACGCCGAGGGTGCGCATGTTGTGGAGCCGGTCGGCGAGTTTGATGGACATCACGCGGACGTCGTTGCCGGTGGCGACGAGCATCTTGCGGAAGGTCTCCGGCTCGGCGGCGGCGCCGTAGTCGATCTTCTCGACCTTGGTGACGCCGTCGACGATGAAGCAGACCTCGGCGCCGAATTCCTCGCGGACCTGATCGAGGGTCACATCCGTGTCCTCGACGGTGTCGTGGAGGAGCGAGGCCGTCAGGGTGGTGGTTTCGGCGCCGAGTTCGGCGAGGATGAGCGTCACGGCGAGCGGGTGTGTGATGTACGGCTCACCGCTTTTGCGCATCTGGCCGCGGTGGGAGGTCTCCGCGAGGAGGTACGCCCGCCGGAGAATGGACAGATCGGCGTCCGGATGGTGGGCACGGTGCGCTTCTGCTACGTGCCCGATCGCGTCCGGCAGTCGGTCCCGGGACGCCGGGCCGAGCAGCGCCGCCCGCCCCAGGCGGCGCAGATCGAGCCGGGTGCGGCCCCGTCTGCGCAGCTCAGGGCGCATTTCGGCATGTGCTTCGGGGTTCGTTGCCTCTGCACTCATGGGCACCTCCGACGGCTTCGACCGGCGGTGGCGGGCATGGGGTGAGCCCTCAGGGCCGGTGCCTGATGTTACCGACCCCACCACGTGGCGCAGTCCACCTCTCGCTCAGCGTGAAACGGATCACCCATGAGAGGGAATCTTCAGGCGAAAGCCGTTTCGGTGAGCCAGGCCGCCTCGAACTCGCCGGAGGCCACGATGACGGCCGGTCCGGTCATGTCGATCCGCCCGTCGGGGTGCTCGGTGATGAGCAGCGTTCCGCCGGGGAGGTCGACGGTGTACGTGGCCGGTTCGCCGGTGACGGCGGGGTCGGCGCCGTCACGGCGGATGGCGGCCACGGCGACGGCGCAGGCGCCGGTGCCGCAGGAGCGGGTCTCGCCGGAGCCGCGCTCGTGGACGCGCATGGCGACGTGCCGGGGGCCGCGGTCGACGACGAACTCGACGTTGACCCCCGTGGGGTAGGCGGAGGCGGGGCTGAACGGCGGGGGGCTGTACAGGTCGCCGGCCTGGTCGAGGCTTTCAACGAACGCGACGGCGTGCGGGTTCCCCATGTTCACGTTGCGCGCGGGCCAGGTGCGGTCACCGACGGAGACGGTGACGTCGCCTTCGGGGAGTTCGGCGCGGCCCATGGAGACGGTGACGTCGCCGGCCTTGTCGAGGTGGACCTCCTTGACGCCGCCCCGGGTGGCCACGGCGAGGTCGCCGGGCTCGACGTGGCCGGCGTGGTGGAGGTAGCGGGCGAAGACGCGTACGCCGTTGCCGCACATCTCGGCGATGGAGCCGTCGCTGTTGCGGTAGTCCATGAACCACTCGGCGCGGTCGGCCAGGTGGGCCGCGTCGGGGTGGGCGGCGGAGCGCACCACGTGCAGCACACCGTCGGCCCCGATGCCGGCGCGCCGGTCGCACAGGGCGGCGACGGCGCTCGCGGGCAGCTCGATGGCGTTGTCGGGGTCGGGGACGATCACGAAGTCGTTCTCGGTCCCGTGGCCCTTGAGGAAGGAGAGGGTGGTGTGCGTCACCCGCCCATGGTACCGAGCGGTGGCCGGCCCGGTCGGGGCAGGTCAGCGCGGTGTCAGCGGCCCCTGGACCGTCCGGCGGAGCCTGCTAGCGGAGCCGGGCCACCCGGTAGACCGCGAGTGCTACGACGGCCAGCGCGACCAGCGCGTACAGCCCGGCCATGCGCCAGTCGGGGCGGCGGCCGCTGCCGCGCGGCGGCAGCCCCGGCCAGGTGTAGCCGACGCGGCGCGCGGCCATCATGCCCCAGCCGCCCGCGCAGGAGCTGATGAGGAAGCCGAGCATGGCGACGACGGCGCCCCCGTCCCCGAACTCGAAGGCGAGGGGGAACGCGAACATCAGGGATCCGGCGGCGGCCAGCATCACGATGGGGGCGATCTGCCACAGGCGCAGGCGGCGCTGCGGGCGGAGCTCGACCTCGACGGCGGGGCCGGAGGCGGCTTCCGCGCCGGGCTCGGGCGCGTCGGGGCCGTCGGGGGTCAGCCGCGCGGGATCGGCGGGCAGACCCAGGCCGTCGGGAGCGTCCGGCGTGTCCGGAACCTCGGTCCCGGTGGACCCGCCCGGCCCTCCGGGGGCGCTGTGAAGCATCGGGTCCGCTTCCTGCCTGGTGTCGTCCCGCCCGGTGTCACGAGGGCCGGCCTCCATAGCCACGCGCCCTCCCCACTCGGACTTCGTACGCCGCTGTTCAGAAGTTTGATGATGGCACGGTCCCGGGCCCGGGACGGGCGCCCGGAGCGTCCCGATGCCATCACGTGATCAGGCTGTAACCGCTCGTTCGACCAACGACTGCGCGAGTCCGGGGAGTTCCGCGCGGTCGGCGACGGCTCCGCTGAGCCAGTGGACGCGGGGGTCGCGGCGGAACCAGGAGTCCTGGCGGCGGGCGAACCGCTTGGTGGCGCGCACGGTCTCGGCCTTGGCCTCCTCCTCGGTGCACTCCCCCGCGAGGGCGGCCAGTACCTGCTGGTAGCCGAGGGCGCGGGAGGCGGTGACGCCGTCGCGCAGGCCCCGGGCCTCCAGGGTGCGGACCTCGTCGACGAGCCCGGCCTCCCACATGCGGTCCACGCGCAGCGCGATCCGCTCGTCGAGCTCGGGCCGGGCCACGTCGACGCCGATCTGGACCGTGTCGTAGACGGACTCGTGGCCGGGCAGGTTGGCGGTGAAGGGCTGCCCGGTGATCTCGATGACCTCCAGGGCCCGCACGATGCGCCGGCCGTTGCTGGGCAGGATCGCGGCCGCCGCGGCCGGGTCGGCGGCGGCGAGTCGGGCGTGCAGGGCGCCGGGGCCGCGCAGCGTGACCTCTTCCTCCAGCCGGGCCCGTACCTCGGGGTCGGTGCCGGGGAACTCCATGGCGTCGAGCGCGCCGCGGACGTAGAGGCCGGATCCGCCGACGAGGACCGGGGTGCGTCCCTCGGCGAGCAGTTTGTCGATCTCGGCGCGGGCGAGCCGCTGGTACTCGGCGACGCTGGCGGTCTCGGTCACGTCCCAGACGTCGAGGAGGTGGTGCGGGACTCCGCCGCGTTCCTCGAGCGTCAGCTTGGCGGTGCCGATGTCCATCCCCCGGTACAGCTGCATGGAGTCGGCGTTGACGACCTCGCCGTCGAAGTGACGGGCCAGGGCGACGCCCAAGTCGGACTTTCCGGCCGCGGTGGGACCGACGACGGCGATGACCCGCGGGGCGGGGGCTGCATTCCTCACCGGGACAGTCTCGCAAACCGAACGGCATGTACCCGATCGGATTACGTGACGGGGTGCGGCGGGGGTCGTTGCCCTGAAGAGGTTCGGGCCGGGCGTACGCCCGGCGGAGGCCGGGCCGGACCAGGCGGAACTTCACCCGCACGAGTAACGTTATGGGAGTAGACATGGGCGTTTTTAGTCGGT
>NZ_JBHWBP010000008.1:11554-13180 GCF_042735575.1 Streptomyces sp. NPDC059564
GTAAGGACGAGGCTTCGACCGAGGAGGTCGCGGCCGAGGCCGTGACGGCGGAGTCGGAAGCCGCGGCCGAGGAAGCCGGAGCCGAGCCGTCCGAGGCGGAGGCCGCGGCGGCGGAGGCCGTGGAGATTCCGAAGCAGCAGTCGGCGGAGGCAGCCGCGGACAGCGAGGCCGGCGAGGGCGCCCGTAAGTAGCTACCGCCACTGGAAGGTGACCCATGGGCCTGCTGGACAATCTGAAGGCCAAGCTCGCTCCGGCCAAGGACAAGGTCGGCGATCTCGCGCAGCAGCACGAGGGCAGGATCGGCGAGAGTCTGGACAAGGTCGCCAAGGCCGTGGACTCCAAGACGCACGGCAAGTACAGCGACCGGATCACGACCGGTGCGGACAAGGCGAAGGGCGCCCTGGGCAAGATCGCGCACAAGGAGGGTCCCGGCGGGCCGACGCCGCCGGCGGCTGCCTGACGCGGTACGGGATG
The DNA here is from genome assembly GCF_042735575.1 of Streptomyces sp. NPDC059564. Lineage (NCBI taxonomy): Bacteria > Bacillati > Actinomycetota > Actinomycetes > Kitasatosporales > Streptomycetaceae > Streptomyces > Streptomyces sp. NPDC059564. The sequence continues at coordinate 12,029 of NZ_JBHWBP010000008.1, forward strand.
GGGCGCGGGACCGGACGGACACCGGTCGCGCGCCCCTTCGTCGTGTCCGCGTCCTGATCCGGGCCGGGGAGCGGGTCCGCCTCAGGACCAGGCGGCCACGAAGTATCCGACGCCGTACGGGGCGTCCTCGTACAGCAGCCGGCCGTCGAGGCCCGCGCCCTCGGCGGCGCCCGCGAGGACCTGCCAGGGGGCACGGCCGGCGGCCTGCAGTTCGGCGGCGAGGCGGGGGTCGAGCGCGGCCAGGGCCGCGGTGTCGGCGGAGCCCAGGGCGCGCGCGGCGGCGGCGTCGAAGGCGGCGGCGCGGTCGTCGAGGTAGCCGGGGGCCTTCAGGGTGCGGCAGGCGCTGCCGTCACCCATGACGAGCAGGGCGACCCGGGCGTCGCGCGCGGCGACCTCCCGGCCGGTGCGCAGGCACTCCTCGGGTCCGGCGTCCTCGCCCACGCCGAGGCCCTCGACGGGGGCGGAGCCCCAGCCGGCGCGGGCCAGCAGCCAGGCGCCGACGGCGAGGGAGGCGGGGAGCAGGCGCGGCCCCTCCTCGCCTTCGCCGAGCCGTACGGCGGCCTCGACGCCGAAGCCGTGGAAGCCGCCGCGGGAGCCCTGGGGGTAGGGCCCGAGGTGGTCGGCCGCGGCGGTCCCGGCCACGACCAGCAGGTCGGGCCGGGAGGCGGCGAGCACGGCGAGGGCGTCGGAGCAGGCGGTGCGGGCGTCGTCCAGTTCGGCGGCGGCGCCTGCGGCGACCTCCGGTACGAGGAGCGGCGGTGCGGGGCAGACGGCGGCGGCTACGAGCATGATCCGCAGCCTAGCCGTCGCCGGCCGGGCCCGGACCCCGGACCGCTGACCCGGGTCTGCCGGTGTGCGGCGGCGCGGTGCGGGCGGCCCCGGCTGCGCCGGGCTTTCCGGGGCTCCGCCCCGGACCCGCGCCTCAAACTCCCCCAGCTACCGCTGGGAGGTGCCCCCTGGCGAGGCTGGATTTCCCCGGCTGGCCAGGATGGATTTGCCGACGTCCGGGCCCGAACGCCGGCGGGGCTGGGTTTCGGCCGGGCGATCAGGCCCCCGGGGCCGCGCAGCCTGAGGTGGCGGTCGGGAGGGGGGCCGGGATGCCGAGGGTGGGGATGCCGAGCATGACGCCCGCGGGCTGGGCCGGGGCGGCGT
>NZ_JBHWBP010000008.1:13190-70718 GCF_042735575.1 Streptomyces sp. NPDC059564
GGCTTGGCCTGCTCGGCCGCGTTGCGCTTCTCCCAGGCGTCGCCCGCGCGGGTACGGCGTACCGACGGCGTCGGGCCCTCCGCGAGCAGGTGGTGCGGGGCGGCGTAGGTGATCTCGACGGTCACCACGTCACCGGGGCGCACGTCCTCGTCCGGCTGCGTGAAGTGCACCAGGCGGTTGTCGGGGGCGCGCCCGGACAACCGGTGGGTGGCGCCGTCCTTGCGGCCCTCGCCCTCGGCGACCATGACCTCCAGGGTGCGGCCGACCTGCTTCTTGTTCTCCTCCCAGGAGATCTCCTCCTGGAGGGCGACCAGGCGCATGTAGCGGTCCTGGACGACCTCCTTGGGGATCTGCCCCTCCATCTCGGCGGCCGGGGTGCCGGGCCGCTTGGAGTACTGGAAGGTGAAGGCGTTCGCGAAGCGGGCCTCGCGCACCGCGTGCATCGTCTGCTGGAAGTCCTCCTCCGTCTCACCGGGGAAGCCCACGATGATGTCGGTGGAGATCGCGGCGTGCGGGATCGCGGCGCGGACCTTCTCGATGATCCCGAGGAAACGCTCCTGCCGGTAGGACCGGCGCATCGCCTTGAGGATCGGGTCGGAGCCGGACTGCATCGGCATGTGCAGCTGGGGCATCACGTTCGGGGTCTCGGCCATGGCCGCGATCACGTCGTCGGTGAAGTCGCGCGGGTGCGGGGAGGTGAAGCGGACCCGCTCCAGGCCCTCGATCTGCCCGCAGGCGCGCAGCAGCTTGCTGAAGGCCTCGCGGTCGCCGAGGTCGGAACCGTACGCGTTCACGTTCTGGCCGAGCAGGGTGATCTCGCAGACGCCCTCGGCGACCAGCGCCTCGACCTCGGCGAGGATGTCGCCGGGACGGCGGTCCTCCTCCTTGCCGCGCAGCGCCGGGACGATGCAGAAGGTGCACGTGTTGTTGCAGCCGACGGAGATCGAGACCCAGGCGGCGTACGCGGACTCGCGGCGGGTCGGCAGCGTGGAGGGGAAGGCCTCCAGCGACTCGGCGATCTCGACCTGCGCCTCTTCCTGGACGCGGGCGCGCTCCAGCAGGACGGGCAGCTTGCCGATGTTGTGCGTGCCGAAGACCACGTCGACCCAGGGGGCCCGCTTGACGATGGTGTCGCGGTCCTTCTGCGCGAGGCAGCCGCCGACGGCGATCTGCATGCCGGGGCGCTTGGTCTTCATCGGGGCGAGGCGGCCGAGGTTGCCGTAGAGCTTGTTGTCGGCGTTCTCGCGGACGGCGCAGGTGTTGAAGACGACGACGTCGGCATCGCCGTCGGAGCCCTCGGGCGCGCGGACGTAGCCCGCGTCCTCCAGCAGACCGGAGAGTCGCTCGGAGTCGTGCACGTTCATCTGGCACCCGTAGGTGCGCACCTCGTAAGTTCCCTTAAGGTCCACTGCCGGGCTCCGGTCGCTGCTGCTGGTCATGCGACAAGGGTAGGCGGTACCCGGGAGACCTCTTTCCCCCGTGCGGTCCGCCCGCCGGAAGGCGGCGGTCCGGGGCGGGCGGGACCGCCGTGACAGGACGCCGGGCGGGTGGCAGGATCGCCGCCATGCCCCTCGTTTCCTCCCGGATCACCCGGCGCCGCGTCATCGCGGCCCTCGTCGCCGTGCTGGCGGTGCTCGCGGGGCTGCTGTGGTGGGTGAAGCCCTTCGGGGAGCCGGAGGTGACGGGCGAGCTGACCTTCAGCACGGGTGTCCGTACGGGCGTCTACCACCGTTACGGGCAGCTGCTGGAGCAGGCCCTCGCCCAGGACCTGCCCGGCGTCAAGGTCCGGCTGGAGCCCAGCGAGGGCTCGCAGCAGAACCTCCAGCGGGTGGCCGCCGGTGAGGCGGACTTCACGGTGGCGACGGCGGACGCGGTGTCCAAGTACCGGCTGGACGGCAAGCCGGGCGCGTCGCGGCTGCGCGGGGTCGCCCGGCTCTACGACGACTACGTGCAGCTCGTGGTGCCCGCCGGTTCCCCGGTGCAGTCGGCGCGCGACCTGCGCGGCAAGCGGGTCGCGGTGGGCCAGGACGGTTCGGGGGTGCGGCTGATCTCGGACCGGCTGCTGGCGGCGGCGAAGCTGGACCCGAAGCAGGACATCACCCCGGTCTCGATCGGCATCGACACCATGCCGGCGGAGCTGGAGGCGGGCCGGATCGACGCCTTCTTCTGGTCGGGCGGGCTGCCGACGAACGCGGTGCGCGAGCTGTCGGAGCGGTTCGAGATCCGGCTGGTGCAGCTGGGCGACCTGGTGGAACGGCTCCAGGGCAGCGGGAGCCCGGCCCGGTACTACCGCGCGGCGGTGATGCCGCAGGACGCGTACGCGCGGGCCCGCAACACCTCCTCGGTGGCCACGCTGGCGGTGCCGAACCTGCTGGTGACCCGCGAGGACACCGGGGCGCGGCTGACGGAGCAGTTCACGCGGACGGTGATCGGGAGCCGCGACCGGATCGGGCACGAGGTGCACGCGGCGCAGCTGGTGGACCTGCGGACGGCGATCTACACGGACCCGCTGGACCTGCACGAGGGGGCCCGGCAGTACTACCGCTCGGTCAAGCCGTAGCGCGGCCGCCCGCGGGTCAGGCCGTGGGCGCGCCCGGCAGCAGCATCATCGCGGCGGCGGCCGCGCCGATCAGCCCGGCGTGGGTGCCGAGGGCGGCCGGGACGACCTGGAGGTCCTGGACGAAGGACAGGGTCGCGTACGAGGCCAGGTGCCGCCGGATCGGTTCGAAGAGGGTGTCCCCGCTGGCGGCGACCCCGCCCCCGATGACGGCGATGTCGGTCTCGACCAGGGTCGCGGTGGCCGCGATGGCGGCCGCCAGGGCGCGGCCGGCCCGGTCGAAGGCGGCCAGCGCGACCGGGTCCCCGGATTCGGCGGAGGCGGCGACGCCCGCCGCCGTGGGGTCGGGGCCGGTCCAGCCCTGGGCGAGGGCCCAGCGGGCGATGGCGGTGCCCGAGGCGAGGGATTCGACGCAGCCGCGGCTTCCGCAGACGCAGGGCTCACCGTCGAAGGCGACGCTGATGTGGCCGATGTGACCGGCGTTGCCGGTGGGGCCGGGGTGGAGCTGGTTGTTCAGGATCAGGCCGCCGCCGACGCCGGTGGAGACCACCATGCACAGGGCGTTCGCGTGGCCCCGGGCCGCGCCGAGCCAGTGTTCGGCCGCCGTCATGGCCACCCCGTCGCCCGCCAGGACCGCCGGGATCCGGGCGCCGCGCGCGTGCAGCTCGGCGGTGATCCGGGCCTGCACGGGGAAGCCCCGCCAGGCGCCGATGTTGACCGGGCTCACCGTGCCCCGCGAGGCGTCGACCGGGCCCGCGCTGCCGATGCCGCAGCGGACGGCCTGGTCCCACAGCGGGGCTCCGGACAGGTCCGCGATGACCTCGCCGACCGCCGCCATGACCTCTTCGGCGTCGGCGGAGCGCGGGGTGGGGCGCCGGGTGGCGGCGGTCATGGTGCCGTCGGGGTGGACCAGCGCCCCGGCGATCTTCGTCCCGCCGATGTCGATCGCCACGGTCGGACCGGCGACCGCGGCGGCGGTGCGCGGCGCGGGGAAGGCTGAGGTGGGGGTGGTCACGGTGGGCGCTCCTGAGAGGGGTCGGATTTCAGTATGCGGCCGGTGGCGGGGCCGTACTCTCGCGGGGTTCGAGCCGGGGCAGCTCGCTCTCCCGGGCCCGGGGCGGGGCTCCGGCGAGGACGGCGAGGAGTTCCTCGGCCGCGAGCCGGCCGAATCCGGCGGTGTCGCGGACCAGGGCGGTCAGCCGGGGGTGGGTGACCCGGCAGAGAGCCGAGTCGTCCCAGGCCACGATGGAGAGCCGGCCGGGCACGGGGATGCCCAGCTCGGCGGCGACGGCGCTGCCGGCCACCGCCATCACGTCGTTGTCGTAGATCAGCGCGGTGGGCGGCCCGGGCTCGGCGAGGACCCGGCGGGTGGCGGCGGCGCCCTCGGTGTCGGAGTAGTCGGTGGTGACGGAGCGCACCTGTGCGGCGGGGAGTCCGAGCCGCTCGGCCTCGGCGCGCAGCGAGGCGATGCGGCGGGCGGTGTGGGAGAGCCCGGGCAGGCCCGCGATGTGGGTGATCCGGCGGTGGCCGAGTCCGTGGAGGTGGTCCAGGACCTCGGTCATGGCGCGGGTGTCGTCGGCCCAGACGCAGGACACGGACGCGTCCGCGGCGCCCGGCGGCGTACCGGTGCCGCCTATCAGGACGGCGGGCAGGCCCAGTTCGGCGAGGAGCTCCGGGCGCGGGTCGCGGGTGCGCGGGTCGACGACGAGGACCCCGTCCACCCGGCGTTCGGCCCACCAGCGACGGTAGACGGCGCATTCGGCGTCGATGTCCTCGACCACCTGGAAGAGCAGGGCGGTCCGTCCGGCGGAGAGCACCTCCTGGATGCCGGAGACGAGCTGGAGGAAGAAGGATTCGACGCCGAGGGTGTGCGCGGGGCGGGCCAGGACCAGCCCGACGGCGCCGGAGCGTTCGCCGGACAGGGCGCGGGCGGCGCTGTTGGGCTGCCAGCCGAGTTCCTCGGCGACCCGGCGGATCCGGCCGCGGGTGTGCTCCGAGACGCCGGGGCGGCCGTTCAGGGCGAAGGAGACGGCGCTCTGCGACACCCCGGCCCGGCGGGCGATGTCCTTGATGGTGGGTCTGCGGGCCATGCCTGCCTCATCCCTCGGTGACGTGGACTGCGATGGGCGGACCGTACGCGATCCAGCCCTGACAGGCCGCCTTGACCGCCAGCCAGTGGCTCCCTGGGGCGGTGGTGAGGGGCGGCGCGATCTCGAAGGCCGGCTCGGCGGGGCGGTCCGGATCCACGCGCAGGGGCTGCGCGGCGGGGCCGGCGAGCTGCCAGGTGCCGTACGGGGAGGCGAGGTACGCGGTGCCGGTGAGGGGGCTGCGGATCCCGGTGCTGCCGACGCGGACCCGTACGCGGACCCGCCCGCCCGGGGCCACGCGGACTTCGGCCTGCGGGGCCTCGACCCACAGCGCCGGGACGGGGCCGCCGGGGACGGTCACGGTGAGGGCGTCCTCGAACTCCCCCTCGGGGGTGGCGGCCAGGACCCGGACCAGGTGCCGGCCGGGGGCGGCGCCCGGGTCGGGCTCCACGGTGAGGGGGACGCGGGCGTGGCCGCCGGGCGGGAGGTCCAGGGTGCGGCGGGTCCAGGCGGGCCGCCAGCCGTCGGGGGCGCGGACCTCCAGGGCGACGGGCCCGGCGGCGGCCCCGTGCGCGGCCACGGTGACCGTGGCGTCGGCGGGGGTGCCCCGGCAGGTCACCGTGAAGGGGGCGTCGCCGAGGGGGGCCGTGCCGGTGTTGTGGAGCCAGTAGCGGCTGAACACCGGCTGGACCGGCTCCCGTTCGCCCTCGCGCGGCGGCATCCCGGAGGCGGTGGGGAGCAGCAGGGTGGTGGTCACGGCGCCGGCGAGGCGCCCCCCGAAGGACCGCAGCGGCCGGTCCAGCGGATCGGCCTCGACGACGGGGGCGGCGGGCCGTTCGGGTGCGGGGTGGGCGAGTTCGGGGGTGGCCGGGCGGCCGTGGGATTCGCGGAGGCGGACGGTGAGGCGGGTGCCGTCTTCGGACCGTTTCACCGCCTCCACGAGGACCCGGTCGGCCGGTTCGACGGTGAGGAGGGAGCGGGCGGGCGGGCGCGGCCCGGCGCCGGGGGCGGCCGTCACGGCGGTGAGGGGTTTGTTGAACTCCCGCCCCCGGCGCGGCAGATCGGCCTCGCGCCAGTCGCCGGGGGCGGCCACCAGGGCGTGCTCGAAGGTGTGGGTCCAGTGCTGGAGCTGGAAGGAGCTGCCGTCGGGGGCGGTGCGGCGCGGAGGGTCCATCCACTCCCCGCTGGGGCGGCCGGTGCAGGAGCGCAGCAGGGTGCTGTGCAGGCGGCCCCGGGTGTCGACGGCGAAGCTGGGCGTCCCCCGCACGAGCACCCCGACCGTCCGCCGCCCGTACGCCGCCTCGCCCGCCTCCGCCGCCACACCGGCGGGCGGGGCGTGCAGGCGGCCCGTGGCGGCCACTTCCGCGGCCAGTTCCGCCGCCAGTTCCGCCACCGGCCCCGCGAGGGCGAGGACCGGGAGGTCGCGCGGGCCGGTCAGGTCGCAGCCGGGCAGCCACAGGTCCCGCAGCGGTGCCCGGGCGGGGATCCAGGCCCGCGCGTGTTCCCGTAGCGCCCGCCCGTACGCGGGGTCCGCCGAGGCCAGCACCGCCGCCGTGAAGGGGTTCTCGCCGGGGCCGCCGAGCGCGATGCGGAAGTCCGGCAGGCTGCTGTCCACCGCCAGGTCCCCCCAGCGCGGCCCGCCGGGCCGGGTCGGCGTGGCGGTGACCCCGAGGCGGCCCAGCGCGGTGACCAACTCCCGCAGGCCCGCCGGAGTTCCCCCCTCCGGCAGCACGATCTCGCACGCCCCCAGCGCCCGGCCCTCCCCCGGGCCGGTGATCGGCGCCGACAGCGCGAACCAGTTCAGGCAGGCGCTGTCCAGGGTCCACGGGGCCCGGGTGTGGTCGGCCCCGGCGTCCGCCTCGGGGAAGGCGAAGCCGCGTCCGACGACGGCGGCGGCGGTCTCCGCGACCGGCAGCGCCCCCGGCACGTCGGCGGGGATCCGCAGCCGCAGCAGCCGGTCGCCCCCGTCGAAGTCCACGCGGGCGGTGAGCTCGACCCGGTCCAGCGCGTCCCACAGGGTGGTCACGCGGGTCCAGCGGACGGGACCGGTACGGCCCTCGGCGACGATCCGCGCGCCCAGCGGCCCCCGCTCCACCCGGCAGGACGCGGCCGGCGCGCCGCCCGAACCGGTGCCGGGCCCCTTGGGCAGCAGGTGCCAGGGCCCCTCACCGAAGTACGGGTGCTGCGGGTACTCCTCCTGCACGACCAGCTCGTCCACCTCGCCGGGGGTCAGCACCTCCTGCCCGGTGGGCCGGTGGAGCAGCCGGGCGAGGCCGCCGCCGCGCTCCGGGTCGGCCTCGGCGCGGAAGTACCCGTTCTCGGCGGCGGTCCCCGGGGCGGGCTCCCAGCCACCGGAGAGCGGCCCCGGCGAGGCGGCGAACCACCAGGTGCGGTGGCCGAGCGGGGGCACGTCCCGGGCGAGGAAGGCCACCTCGGCGAGGTCCCCGCGGACGGCCTCCAGATGGACGGGCGCGTCGCACCCCTCGGCGTCGCGCACGCCCAGGCGCGCCGCCCCCTCCCCGGTCAGCCCCAGCGCGGCCAGGTCCACCCGGGTCCGCACCAGGTCGGTCCGGGTCCAGGAGAGCGGGTTGTGCACGGTCACGGCGAGCGGGCCGGGGCCCCGGGTGTCGGCCGCGCCGGTCAGTGCGGAGAGGGCCTCCTCCCGTACGGCGCCGGCCAGTTCGTGGGCCTCCCGCCAGGTGGGGAGGAGGTCCAGGTAGACCTGGTCGGAGAAGGTCCCGGTGACCGCGTCGTGGTGGGCGGCGTGCAGCAGGTGCCGCCAGGCCTTGGCGAGGGTACGGGCGGGGTAGGTCAGCAGGCCCTCGGCGCAGGCGAGCGCCGCGAACGCCTCGGCCTGTTCCAGGAGGTTCTCGGCGGCCCGGTGGGCCTGTTTCACATCGGCGTAGCTGACGTCCTTGCCGGTGTAGACGGGGCCCATCTCCCGGGTCACCGGCAGCGGCCGCTCCCCGCGCGCGGCGAGTTCGGCCCGGACGGCGTCGAAGTGGGCGCGCGGGCCGGAGTGTTCCACGCGCGGCCAGCGGTAGCGGCGGTTCCATGCGTGCTGGACGTCCAGGCCCCAGCGGTGCGGCCAGGAGAAGTCGGTGCCCATCGGGATCAGGACGTTGCGCGTGGCGGCCGCGGGGCGCAGCAGTTCGTACAGCTCCAGCAGCTGCTCGGCGGCGGCTTCGGCGTCGGGGGCCCGGTGGGAGGACCAGCCGGCGGAGTAGTGCGCGGGCAGGTAGTGCAGCAGCAGGCCTTCGCCACCGGGGGCGATCCACTCGTATTCGGCGGGCAGTTGCATGGCGGCGGGCGGGCGCAGTGCCTCGCCCCAGGTGTCCATCATCGGGCCCCACTGGTGGTGGGGCCCGCGGGCGAGGACGGCCGAGTCGAGTCCGCAGCCGGCCATCAGGGCGGGGAAGGAGGGGTCGTGGCCGAAGACGTCGAGCTGCCAGGCGGTGCGCGGGTCGGCGCCGAGGGTGCCGCGGTGCAGGGCCAGGCCGTGGACGGCGCTGCGGACGGTGGTCTCGGCGGAAGTGAGGGTGGTGGCGGGCTCGTTGTAGGTGCCGCCGACGATCTCCACGCGGCCCCCGGCGATCAGGGCGCGCAGTTCGGCGCGGTCCTCGGGGTGGGCGTCCCAGTACGGCTTGAGGTAGTCGACCTCGGAGAGGACGAAGCGGTACGCGGGATCGTCGCGCGCCTGCTGGAGGTGGAGCGGGACCAGGGTGAAGGCGGGCACGCCGGTGTACTCCCAGCCGTGCTCGGGCGCGCCCGGCTCGGGCGGGGCGTCCCACAGGGCGGTGTAGGCGGCCTGGGTGTTCCACCACAGGGGGTCGTAGTGGAAGTGCGGGACGAGGCGGACGGTCCAGCCGGGCTCGGCGACGGTGAGGGTGAACTCCCGCTCGGCCAGGGGCCGTCCGTCGGGGGTGGCGACGCGGGCGGTGGCGGGGATGAGGGTGCCGGGCGGCACGTCGGGGGTCCGGACGCCGACCTCGGCGGTGGATTCCGGCGCGGCGGAGCCGTCGGCGTGCTCCCCGGGGGTGTCGGCGCGCAGGAGGCGCGGATGCGGGGTGTGCAGTCCGGGGCCGTGGACCGTCACGTACAGGGGGCCGGCCGGGCGCTGCCGGCGGACGCGGATCCGTACGGCCTGCACCGGGGAGCCGGGCGGGCCGACGAAGAGGGCCGGGGTGGTCACGGAGGTGACCGAAATTCCGCTGTCCATTTCCGCACACTTCCTCGGGTGACCTCGCGCGACCTCACGCGACCTCACGCGACCTCGCAGGACGATTCGCTCAGCCCCGCTCGCTAAACCGCATTAGTTCATCCACCCTCGGCGCCTGGACCCCAACTGTCAACGGGACTGAAGCGCATAAGTTTCCGGAAATGGCCCTGTTGACTTTCCCCCGTGGGGCGCGGCAGGTTATGCGCATCCGGTGAATTCCCCTGAACTCCAGGACCTTTCATGCACCAGGCCCCCCGAACCCTCCGCTTCGGCGCGAATTACACCCCGACCCGGGGCTGGTTCCACCACTGGCTGGACTTCGACCTCGACGAGGTCCGGGCCGATCTGGACTCGATCGCCGCGCTCGGTCTGGACCACGTCCGGGTGTTCCCGCTGTGGCCGGTGTTCCAGCCGAACCGCACCCTGATCCGGCCGCGCGCGGTCGAACAGCTGGTCGCGCTCGCCGACGCGGCCGCCGAGCGCGGACTCGACGTCAACGTGGACGGCCTGCAAGGCCACTTGTCCAGTTTCGACTTCCTGCCCGCCTGGACCGGGACCTGGCACCGGCGCAGCATCTTCAGCGACCCGGACGTGGTGGCCGGGCAGGAGGAGTACCTGCGCACGCTGGCCGCCGCCCTCGCCGACCGGCCGAACTTCCTCGGCATGACCGTCGGCAACGAGATCAACCAGTTCTCCGACGCACCCCACCCCGACCCCGACCGGATCACCCCGGCGCAGGCGGCCCGCTGGCTGGAGCGGATGCTCGCCGCCTGCGAACGGGGCGCGCCGGGACGCCTCCACCTGCACGCGGAGTACGACGCCGCCTGGTACCGGGACGGGCACCCCTTCACCCCCGCCCAGGCGGCCCGGCTGGGCGGGGCCACCGCCGTGCACTCGTGGGTGTTCAACGGCACCGCACAGCGCCACGGCCGCACCGGGGCGGCGACCGAGCACCACGCCGCGTACCTGATCGAGCTGTCCAAGGCCTGGGCCCTCGACCCGCGCCGCCCGGTGTGGCTCCAGGAGGTGGGGGCGCCCGCCCCGCTGATCGGGCCCGCGCACGCGGCGGAGTTCACCGAGGCCACCCTGGCCGCCGCGCTGGACTGCCCCGGCCTGTGGGGCGTCACCTGGTGGTGCTCGCACGACGTGTCCCGGGAGCTCGCGGACTTCCCGGAGCTGGAGTACGGCCTCGGCCTGCTCACCAACGACCGCCGGACCAAGCCCGCCGGCGGCGTGGTCGCCCGGATCGCGGAGGCCTGGCGGGGCCGCGAGCACCGCCCCGCCGTACGGTCCACCGCGCTCGCGCTGGAGGGTGCGGACGGCGACGGGACGGCCGGGGAGACCCCGGGGCGGCGGTCGGCCTGCGCCCCGGGCGGCGCGTTCTTCGAGGCCTGGGCCGTACTGGCGGCCCGGGGCGTGCGCCCGGCGGTGGTCCTGGAGGAACACGCCGGGGACCCGGCCCGGCTGGCCGCCCGCGGCATCACCGAGGTGCTGCGCGTGCACGACGTGATCCGACCCCCTTCCCCCTCCTAGAGGAGCCCGCATGTCCGAGACCGGCAACGGCGCCGATCCTCGCACCTCCCCCATACCCCCCGCCTCCCGTGCCTCCGGCCCGACCGCCGACCCGACCGGCGCACCCCCCGCCGGTCCGACCCCCGGCCCGGCCCCCACACCCCCCGCCGGCCCCTCCCGCCGCGCGGTCCTCGCCGCGGGCGCCGCCGGAGCCGGAGCGGCCGCCCTGCCCGGAACGGCCTCCGCCGCCCCGCGCCCGATGGCCCCGAACCCGCCGGCCCCGCATCCCGCGGCAGCCCCGGTACCGCAGCGGGCCGCGCCCGCACCGACCCCGCCGCCCACCCTGGCCCCGTACGCCTCCTACTGGTTCCCCGACTCCCTCCCCCAGGGCACCCCGGGCCCCGGCATCGTGTGGCGTTCGCTCGCCGCCTGGACCCCCGAGGCCGACCCGGACCTGCCCCACAACACCGCGACCGTCCCGCTGGCCCCGCGCTTCACCCCCGTCCCGGCGAACCGCACCGCCCGCGCCGGCCAGGCACGCATCGCCTCGCTGGTCTCGTTCGGGCCGACCGCGCTCAACCCCTCCCAGGGCTCGGCGACCGCCGACTACTACGCCCTCACGCACTGGGCGTACCTCGACGAGCTGGTCTTCTGGGGCGGTTCCTCCGGCGAGGGCATCGTCCTCGCCCCGAACGCGCCCGTCGTCGACGCCGCGCACCGCAACGGCGTCCCGGTCCTCGGGAACGTCTTCCTGCCGCCCGTCGCCTACGGCGGCGACCTCCAGTGGACCCGGGACCTGGTCCGGCGGGACTCGGCGGGCCGTTTCCCGCTCGCGGAGAAGCTGGTCGAGGTGGCCCGTACGTACGGTTTCGACGGCTGGTTCGTGAATGCCGAGACGGACGGCGGCGACAGCGCGCTCGCCACCCGCATGCGGGAGTTCCTGCACGCCCTGCGGGCGGCCGGCGCCCCGCACGGTCTGCGGATCACCTGGTACGACGCGATGAACAGCACCGGCGGGGTGGGCTGGCAGGGCGCCCTGAACGCGCTCAACCAGGAGTTCTTCGAGGACCGTTCGGGGCGGGTCGCGGACAGCGTCTTCGTGGACTTCCGCTGGACCGCGCGGACCCTGGCGGACTCGGCCGCGCTCGCCGAACGGCTCGGGCGCTCCCGCCACGAGCTGTGGGCGGCCGTGGACACCGAGTCCCGCGGCTGGGACGCCGACGTCCCCTGGGACGCGATCGTGCCGCGCGACCGTGACCACGTCGTCAGCCTCGGCTTCTACCGTCCCGAGTGGACCCTGGGCCACCTCGCCGACCGCTCCCCCGGAGCCTTCCACCGGGCCGACGACCTGTTCTGGACGGGCGCCTCCCTGGACCCGGCCCGCCCGGCGCCCGAGCCCCCGTCGGGCTGGCGGGCCCCGGCGACGGCCGTGGCCGACCGGTCCACCGTGAGCGCGCTCCCCTTCGGCTGCTCCTTCAACACCGGGCACGGCCTGCGCTGGTACGAGGGCGGCGCGGTCACCTCCGACGCGCCCTGGAACCACCTCGGCCTCCAGGACCGCCTCCCGGGCCGCCGCTGGGCGGTGGACACGGCCGCGGACACCCCCGGGGAACGCCCCTCGGTGACCCTGGACTTCGCGGACGCCTGGCGCGGCGGCTCCAGCCTGCTCGTCGCCGGGACCCTCACCGCGCCCACCACCGTCGGCCTGCACGCCACCCGGCTGCCGCTGACCCGCACGGCGGTCGCGGAACTGGTCCACTCCGGCGGGGTCTCCGTCGAGTTCGGCGTCGCGACCCGCGAGGCGGCAGCCCCCGGCGAGCCGGTGCCGTACACCTGGCTGGCGGCCCCGTCGCGGAACGCCGCCCCCGGCTGGCACACCTCCCGGTTCCCCCTCGCGACGCTGGCCGGGAAGACCGCGTACGCCCTTGCCGTACGGATCACCGGGCGCGGGACATCAGCGGTGTCCTGGCGCCTCGGCGCCCTGACGGTACGCGACACCGCCCCCGGTCGGCCCCCGGCCCCGCCCACGCACCTGAAGCTGGCCGCCTCGGCCCGTCGGGGCCGGGAAGCCGAGCTCCGCCTGCGCTGGGACCGGGCAGCCGGGCCCGTCCGGCACTACGAGCTCCACCGCCTCCTCCCGGACGGCACCCGCCGCTTCCTCGCCGGCACCTGCGGGACCGCCCTCCACCTCCCCTCCGTCACCCGCGCGGGCCGGGAGCGCGCGGCCGCCTTCGAGCTGCGGGCCGTGGACGAGGCGTACGCCGTCTCCGCGCCGGCCCGCCTCGCCCTGCGCTGGTAGGCCGGTCAGCCGCTGTGGGGGTCGGTGCGCGGGACGGCCACCGTGACGCGCAGCCCGTGCGGCGGGTTCGTCCCGTAGGAGAGGGTCCCGCCGCCCGAGGCGAGCAGGGCCCGGGAGATGGACAGGCCGAGCCCGGAGCCCTTGACGTTCTGGTGGCGGCCGCTGCGCCAGAAGCGGTCGCCGACCCGCAGCAGCTCCTCCTCGGTCAGGCCGGGCCCCCGGTCGGCGACGACGACGAGCGCGCTGCGCCCCTCCGCGGTGACCGACACCTGCACCTCCTCGCCCTCCGGCGTGAACTTCAGGGCGTTGTCGATGACGGCGTCGAGGGCGCTGGACAGGGCGATGGGGTCGGCCCAGCCGGTCACGGCGGAGCGGCCCGTCTCGGTGAGCCGTACGCCCTTCTCCTCGGCGTACGGCCGCCAGGAAGCGACCCGCTCCGCGGCGAGCGCCCCGATGTCGGTGAGGCTGATCTCGGCGGAGGCGTGCTCGGCCAGCGCCAGGTCCAGCAGGTCGTCCAGGACCTGGGCGAGGCGCTTGCCCTCGGTGCGCACGGAGGCGATCTCCTCGTTGCCCTCGGGGAGTTCGAGGGCGAGGAGTTCGATCCGCAGGAGCAGCGCGGCGAGCGGGTTGCGCAGCTGGTGGGAGGCGTCCGCGACGAACGCCCGCTGCTGCTCCAGTACCTCTTCGACGTTGTCGGCCATCTCGTTGAACGAACGGGCCAGGCGGCGGAGTTCCGGGGGGCCGCCGGCGGCCGCGACGCGGGAGTTCATCCGGCCGGTGGCGATGCCGTGGGCGGCCGCGTCGAGGGTGCGCACCGGCTTGAGCACCCAGCTGGTGAGGCGCAGGGCGGCGCCGAAGGCGGCCAGCATGGCGGCGGCGAGCCCGGCGATGATGATCAGCCAGCCGCGGAGGATGTGGCCGCGCATCTGTTCGGTGGGTGATTCGGTGGCGACGACGGCGACCACGTCGCCGTCGAGGACGACCGGGGAGATGACGAGGAGCTTGCCGTGGGTCTGCCAGGGCCACACCTGGCCGGGGTCGTGGCTGCGGCGCCCGGCGAGGGCCTCTTCGAAGGCCTTGCGTCCCTCTCCGGACTCGGGGAGCTGCCACCAGCCGGGAGCGCGGACCATGGCGTTGTCGTCGCGGTAGAAGATGCCGACGCGGATGCCGTACAGCTCCTGGTAGCGGGCGAGTTCCAGCTGGAGCGTCTCGCGGCGCTCGTCGGCGCCGGTGGACCCGGAGCCCTCGGCGTCGATGACGAACTGGGCGAGGGCGGCGAAGCGGGCGCTGTCGTCGATCCGGTCGACGACCACCTTCTGCTGCTGGGCGGCGGCGAGGCTGACGGCGAGCGGGAAACCGAGCGCTAGCAGCACCCCCGCCATGAGGATGACGAGCAGCGGGAGCAGCCGGGTGCGCACGGCGGACCCCGCTAGGGCGCGGCCGGGGTGACGAGCCGGTAGCCCACCCCGCGGACGGTCTCGATGAGCGCGGGCATGCCCAGCTTGGACCGCAGCGAGGCGACGTGGACCTCGAGGGTGCGGCCGGTGCCCTCCCAGCTGGTCCGCCACACCTCGCTGATGATCTGCTCCCGGCGGAAGACGACGCCGGGCCGCTGCGAGAGCAGGGCCAGCAGGTCGAACTCCTTGCGGGTGAGCGGTACGTCGGTGCCGTTCACGCTGACGCGGCGGGTGGGCAGTTCGATGGCGACGGGGCCGAGCCGCACCAGGGCCGGGGATCCGGTGCCGGTCGCGGCGGCCTCCTCGGAGGCGCCGGTGCGGCGGGCCACGGCGTGGATGCGGGCGAGGAGTTCGCCGGTGTCGTAGGGCTTGACCACGTAGTCGTCGGCGCCCATGTTCAGGCCGTGGATGCGCGAGCGCACGTCGGCCCGGGCGGTGACCATGATGACCGGGGTGGCGGTGCGCTTGCGGATCTTGCCGCAGACCTCGTAGCCGTCCTGGTCGGGCAGGCCGAGGTCGAGCAGGATCACCCCGTACGGAGAGACGCCGGGCGGGGAACCGGCCGGCAGCAGCGCCTGCAGGGCCTCCTCGCCGTTGCGGGCGTGGGTCACCTGGAAGCCGTGGCGGGCGAGGATCGCCGACAGCGCGGCGGCGACGTGGTCGTCGTCCTCGACGAGCAGCAGCCTCATGGCGTCCTCCCTTCCTGACGGTCCCGGATTCGTGGTCATGCGCACGGGCACATGTGCACCCTGCATCCACGCCCATGAAGAGTCCCACGTCAAGGGGGTTCCGGTCCGCCGGGTCTTCTGTTATCCACCCGGTACGCGTACGGCGCCCCGTATCGGGCGACGCGTACGGAGCGTATCGGCGCGAGGCCGGATCGTTATCCTCAATTCTCGCTCAGATGTGATGACGCTGTGCGCACCCGCTCACTACTGTCCTCCCAACCGACGGAGGACGGAGCAAGAAGCCGATGAGCGGAGTATCAGTGACCAAGGACGCGCAGGACGCGGCAGGTGCCGCGGACGGCCTGGTCGTACTGAGCAACGTCAACAAGCACTTCGGCGCGCTGCACGTGCTTCAGGACATCGATCTGAGCATTGCCCGCGGTGAGGTCGTCGTGGTGATCGGTCCCTCGGGATCGGGCAAGTCCACGCTGTGCAGGACCATCAACCGGCTGGAAACGATCGACTCGGGCACCATCACGCTCGACGGGAAGCCGCTGCCGGCCGAGGGCAAGGAACTCGCCCGGCTGCGTGCCGATGTCGGCATGGTGTTCCAGTCGTTCAACCTGTTCGCGCACAAGACGGTGCTCCAGAACGTGATGCTGGGTCAGCTCAAGGTCCGCAAGACGGACCAGGCAGCGGCGCTGGAGAAGGCGAAGTCGCTGCTGGACCGCGTGGGCGTCGGCACGCAGGCCGACAAGTACCCGGCCCAGCTGTCCGGAGGCCAGCAGCAGCGCGTCGCCATCGCCCGGGCACTGGCGATGGACCCGAAGGTGATGCTCTTCGACGAGCCCACCTCGGCGCTGGACCCGGAGATGATCAACGAGGTGCTGGAGGTCATGCAGCAGCTCGCGGCCGAGGGCATGACGATGGTCGTCGTCACGCACGAGATGGGCTTCGCCCGCTCGGCGGCGAACCGGGTCGTCTTCATGGCCGACGGAAAGATCGTCGAACAGGCCACGCCCGACCAGTTCTTCAGCAACCCGCGCAGCGACCGCGCCAAGGACTTCCTGTCGAAGATCCTGCACCACTGACGCCCGCGTCTGGTAGTGATCCGGTCGACGGCGCGTGCCGTCGCCCCACGACGTGATTCCGCTCGTCGTCCAACAACGTCTCATCCGAGGGAAGTTCACATGAAGGTTCTCAAGGTCGGCGCAGCCGTCGCCACGGCCGTCGTTCTCGCCATGACCGCGACCGCGTGCGGCGGCAAGAAGGACACGGCCTCCGACGCGGGGGCCTCCGGTGGCACCAAGTCCGACAAGGTCGTCATCGGCATCAAGTTCGACCAGCCGGGTCTGGGTCTGAAGACCCCCGACGGCAAGTTCACGGGCTTCGACGTCGACGTCGCCACCTACGTGGCCAAGGAACTCGGCTACCAGCCGGAGCAGATCGAGTTCAAGCAGGCCGTCAGCGCCGAGCGCGAGAACCTGATCTCCAACGGGGACGTGAAGTTCATCGTCGCCACCTACTCGATCAACGACAAGCGCAAGGCGAAGGTCGACTTCGCCGGCCCGTACTTCCTGGCCCACCAGGACCTGCTGGTCCGCGCCGACGACAGCAGCATCACCAAGGTCCAGGACCTCAACAAGAAGAAGCTCTGCTCGGTCACCGGCTCGACCTCCGCGCAGAACATCAAGAAGGACCTGGCGCCGGAGGCCGACCTCCAGGAGTTCCCGGGCTACTCCGAGTGCCTGACCGGCCTGGAGAACAAGGCCGTCGACGCCCTGACCACGGACAACTCGATCCTGGCCGGCTACGCCGCACAGGAGAAGAACAAGGGCAAGTTCAAGCTCGCCGGCCTGAACATGAGCAACGAGAACTACGGCATCGGTCTGAAGAAGGGCGACAAGGACCTCCAGACCAAGATCAACGCCGCGCTCAAGAAGATGGTCTCGGACGGCTCCTGGGAAGCGGCCGTGAAGAAGAACCTCGGCCCGGCCGACTACAAGAACGAGCCTGCCCCGCAGATCACCGAAGGCAGCTGATTTCCCGGTGAGGAGCGTCGCCGCCCGCCTGCCGCGGGCGGCGGCGCACCTCACCGGCCATCCTGGGGAGAGCGCAGGGCAACGTGTTCGACTTTCTTGATTCCGGGCAGTACGACCTGCTCGGAGCCTTCTGGGTGACGGTTCAGCTCACCCTCTACTCGGCGGTGGGTTCCCTCATATGGGGCACCGTCCTGGTCGGGATGCGGGTCAGCCCGGTCCCGCTGCTGCGGGGCTTCGGCACCGCCTACGTCAACCTGGTCCGCAACACTCCGCTGACCCTGCTGGTGATCGGGTGCTCGCTGGGTCTGTACCAGACCCTGACCATCAACCTGGGCGGCGACACCTCCAAGGAGACCGGGTTCCGGCTCGCCGTCCTCGCACTGATCGCCTACACCGGCACCTTCGTCTGCGAGGCGCTGCGCTCGGGCATCAACACCGTGCCCGTCGGGCAGGCCGAGGCCGCCCGCGCGCTGGGGCTGAGCTTCTTCCAGGTACTGACCCTGATCGTGCTCCCCCAGGCTTTCCGGGCGGTCGTCGCACCGCTCGCCAACGTACTGATCGCGCTCACCAAGAACACCACGGTGGCAGCGGCCATCGGCGTGGCCGAAGCGGCCCTGCTGATGAAGGAAATGGTCGAGAACGAGCCGCAGGCGCTCTTCGCCGTCTTCGGGATATTCGCGCTCGGCTTCTGTCTGCTGACCCTGCCCACCGGGCTGCTGCTGGGCTGGGTGGCCAAGCGAGTGGCGGTGAAGCGATGAGCTCCGTGCTGTACGACGTCCAGGGCCCCCGCGCCAAGGCGCGGAACTGGATATACGCCGGCGTCTTCCTCGTCCTGTTCGGACTCGCCGCCTGGTGGATCCTCTCCGTCATGGCGGACAAGCATCAGCTCGACGGCGACAAGTGGACCCCGTTCGTCACCGACAGCCGGATCTGGACGACCTTCCTGATCCCCGGTCTGCTCAAGACCCTGCAGGCCGGCGCGATCGCCATGGTCATCGCCCTGCCGCTGGGCGCCCTGCTGGGCATCGGCCGGCTCTCCGACCACGCCTGGGTCCGGGGCCCGATCGGCACGTTCGTGGAGTTCTTCCGCGCGATTCCGGTGCTGATGCTGATGCTGTTCAGCTCCGCCTTCTTCGTCCAGTTCACCACCGTGCCCTCCGAATCGCGTCCGCTGTACGCGGTGATCGCCGGCCTGGTCCTGTACAACGCGTCGGTCATCGCCGAGATCGTCCGGGCGGGCGTACTCTCCCTGCCGCGCGGCCAGACCGACGCCGCCAAGGCGATCGGCATGCGCAAGGGCCAGACCATGGCCTACGTGCTGATCCCGCAGGCCGTCACGGCCATGCTGCCGGCCCTGGTCAGCCAGCTCGTGGTGATCCTCAAGGACACCGCGCTCGGCGGCTCGCTGCTGGGCCTCACCGAACTGCTCTCGATGAACCGGCAGATCTCGGCGAACTACAGCAACACCATCGCCTCGCTCGTGGTGATCGCGCTGATCTACATCGCGGTGAACTTCGCGCTCACCAGCTTCGCCTCCTGGCTGGAGGGGCGGCTGCGGAAGTCCACCAAGAGCACCGGGGCCGTGGTCGGCGTCGCCGAGGTCAGCGACATGGCCACCGGCCGGGCGGTCTGACGCCGGGTCAGCGACAGCGCGTAACCTGTGTGGTGCGGCGGAGCCTTCCGCCGCACCACACGGCTTTGTGCGGACGGGTGTCACTTGACGCAGGCACCTCCAGTGGGTTGCATACGTTCTGTGATCACATACCGGACATCGGGAGCCCTGCCATGGACCCGGTGATCGTCGTCGGCGCGGGCCCGGTCGGACTGTCCCTCTCCCTCGCCCTGGCCGGCCACGGCGTACCCTGCGTCCTGCTCGACGAAGGGCCCGGCAAGGACGAGCCCCGGCCCGCCCGTTCGGTCGTCCTGCACTCCGACACCGCCGCCATGGCGCACCGGCTGGGCTGCACCACCCTGCGCGACGAGGGGGCCCACTTCGCGGCCTGGCGCACCATGAGGCGCCGTCAGGAGTCCGGGCGGATCACCTTCGAGGACCGGCCCGCGCCCCTGCACCTGCCGCAGCACGCCCTCACGCGCGGGCTGCGCGACGCCGCCTCCGCGCACCCCCTGGTCCAGCTGGTCACCGATGCCAAGCTGGACTCCCTGGAGCAGGACGGACGCGGGATCACCGCCCACACCCGGGGCGCCGAGACCACCTGGTGGCGCGGCAGCCACCTCGTCGGCTGCGACGGAGCCCGCTCCACCGTGCGCAAGCTGCTCGGCATCCGCTTCCCCGGCCGGACCGCCGTGGAGCGGCACGCCGTGGCCGCGCTGCGCGCCGAACTGCCCTGGCCCGGCGAAGCGTTGCTGCACCGCAACCCGCCCGCCGGGCCCGAGGAGGTCACCGCCCGGCCGCTGCCCGACGGCGTGTGGCGGCTGGACTGGCTGCTGCCCGCGCGCGGGGACCTGGTGACCCCGGACGCGCTCGTCACCCTCATCCGGGACACCCTGGCGGGCTGGTGCGGGGGCACGACTCCCCCGTACGACCTGATCGACACCGGGGTGCACACCCTGCACCACCGGCTCGCCCGGCGCTGGCGCGACGGCCGGGCCTTCCTCGCCGGGGACGCGGCGCACCTGCTGGGCGCGCTCGGCACCCAGGGGGTCGAGGAGGGGCTGCGCGACGCCGAGAACCTCGCCTGGAAGCTGGCCCTGGCCTGGCACCAGGGCGCCTCCGAGGCCCTGCTCGACAGCTACGAGGGCGAACGGCGCACCGCGGTCGCCGCCCGGCTGCGTGCCGCCGACCAGGCCATGCCCGCGCTGCGGGGCGGGAGCGGCCTGCGCACCCTCGTGCCCGGAGCCGCCCGTTCCGCGGAGGCCCTGCTCACCGACGGGCACCTGGGCCGGGGCCCGCTCGGCGCGGAGCCGGTGTACGCCCCGCCGATGGCCGTACGGGAGGTCCCGACGGCGACCGAGCCGGGCGGGCCGGTGGCGAACGTACCGGTGACGGCGCCCGACGGGGCGACCGTTCCGCTGCGCGACCTGCTGGGGCGGGGCCGGCTGCTGGTGCTCCTCGTCGCCCCGGGCACCGGGGTGTGGGACCGGCGGCACTGGCTGAGCGCCGGGCTGATGCCCCGGCTCGCGGCGGCGGTCAGCGCGCTGCCGGTCCGGGCCGAGCTGCTGGTCGCGGACGCCTACCCGGGGGCTCCGGCGCACACCGTGCTCCTCGTACGGCCCGACGGACACCTGGCGGCCACCTTCGCGGGGGTCCGCCCGGCGGAGCTGTACGAGGCGGCGGACGCGGTCCGTGCGGGCGCCCCGGCGGACGCTCCGAGGCAGTCCCCCTCCACCACGCCCACAGTGGTGATCGATTGACGCTCCTGGGCGCTCGTGGTTCACTCACCGTCATGACCGGCAACGACGTACGCCTGTGGCGGAGGGTTCACATGGACCTGCTCCGCTACGCGGGCTGCGTGTGTCGCCCTTCCTGCTGATTCGCCTTCCCCCTGCGCGCCCCGTGCCCCGTTCGGGCCCGCGCGCACTCTCGCGAACTTCCAGGACGGTCATCGCATGTCTGCTCCCGCACCCACGCACGCCCCCGCCCGCACCGCCGCGCCGACGGCGGCGGAACTCCTCGCCTTCGCGCTGCGCACCGCCGCCGATCCGGCGGTCGTGGATTCCCTGCCGCTGGATCCGCAGGGCCGCACCTGGATCCGGCTCGACGGTCCGGGCGGCAGCGAGGCCTGGCTGATCGGCTGGCCGCCCGGCACCGGCACCGGCTGGCACGACCACGCCGAGTCCCGGGGCGCCTTCGCCACGGCGCGGGGCCGGCTCACCGAACACTCCCTCACCGTGCGGCTGCCGTCCGAGGGCTGGCAGTCGCTGGAACTCGCCCCCGAGGTGGACCGCACCCGCAGCCTCGGCGCGGGCACCGGGCGGGCCTTCGGCGAGCACCACGTACACGAGGTCGTCAACGAGTCCCCGTCCGAGCACGCCGTCTCCGTCCACGCGTACTATCCGCCGCTGCCGCTGATCCGCCGGTACAGCCGCAGCGGCCCCGTCCTCACCCTGGAGCAGGTCGAGCGCCCGGCGGACTGGCAGTGAGCACCCCGGTCGGCATCGACGAGCTGCTGGAGCGGGTCCGCGAGGGCTACGCCCGCATCGAGCCGCAGGCCGCGTACGAGGCCTCGCTGGAGGGGGCGCTGCTGGTGGACATCCGCTACCAGGCGCTGCGCGAGCGGGACGGGCTGATCCCGGGCGCGGTGGTCGTCGAGCGCAACGAACTGGAGTGGCGCCTCGATCCGAGGGGCTCCCACCGCCTCCCGCAGGCCACCGGGCACGACCTGCGGGTCGTGGTGATCTGCAACGAGGGGTACGCCTCCACGCTGGCCGCGGCCTCCCTGCACACCCTGGGTCTGCACGGGGCGACGGATCTGACGGGCGGCTTCCAGGCCTGGAAGGCGGCCGGCCTCCCCGTCGTCTCCTCCTGACGCGTCCCTCGCACCGCCCGGCGCGGGGGCGCCTCACGGCTTCGGGCCGCTGCACCGGACTCCGTCCGGAGCCCGCGGCGGCCCGAGGCCACCGGCACGGCGGCCGGGCCTCGGACTCCGGGTTTCAGGCTCCCGGGTACCCGAGGTCGTCGGCGTCCTCGCCCTCCCTCTCCAGCGCGCGCCGGACCACCCGCAGGGCCATGCCCTCCGGGTATCCCTTGCGGGCGAGCATCCCGGCGAGGCGCCGGAGCCGCTTGTCCCGCTCCAGGCCCCGGGTGGAGCGGAGCTTGCGCTCCACGAGCTCCCGGGCCGTCTGCTCCTCCTGCTCGGAGTCCAGCTGTTCCAGCGCCTCCTGCACGAGGGTGGTGTGCACCCCCTTGGTCCGCAGCTCCCGCGCGAGCGCCCGGCGGGCCAGGCCCCGGCCGCGGTGGCGGGACTCGACCCAGGCTCCGGCGAAGGCGGCGTCGTCGATGAGGCCCACCTCCTCGTACCGGGAGAGGACCTCCTGCGCCACCTCCTCGGGGATGCCCCGCTTCTCCAGGGCGTCCGCGAGCTGGCGCCGCGTCCGCGGCATCCCGGTGAGCAGGCGCAGACAGATCGCCCGCGCCTGCTCCTCGGGACTCTGGGGCGGCAGCTCCTGGCGGCCCTCACGGCCGCCGTTCCCACCGCCCCCTTCCTGCTCCCGCACGGGTCAGCTCTTGGCCACGGCGGCCTTGGCCGTCGTCTTGGCCTTCGACGCCGGGGCGGGCACGGCAGCGGCGTCGGCCGGCGCGGCGGCCGCCTCGCCGGTCGTGGCGGCGGCATCCTTGCGGACACCCACGCCCAGCTTCTCCTTGATCTTCCGCTCGATCTCGTTGGCGAGGTCGGGGTTGTCCTTCAGGAAGTTGCGGGCGTTCTCCTTGCCCTGGCCGAGCTGGTCGCCCTCGTACGTGTACCAGGCGCCGGCCTTGCGCACGAAGCCGTGCTCCACGCCCATGTCGATCAGGCCGCCCTCGCGGCTGATGCCCTGGCCGTAGAGGATGTCGAACTCGGCCTGCTTGAAGGGCGGCGCGACCTTGTTCTTGACGACCTTGACGCGGGTGCGGTTGCCGACCGCGTCCGTGCCGTCCTTGAGGGTCTCGATGCGGCGGATGTCGAGACGTACGGAGGCGTAGAACTTCAGCGCGCGGCCACCGGTGGTGGTCTCGGGCGAGCCGAACATCACACCGATCTTCTCGCGGAGCTGGTTGATGAAGATCGCGGTGGTCTTGGACTGGTTGAGCGCACCGGTGATCTTGCGCAGGGCCTGGCTCATCAGACGGGCCTGGAGACCCACGTGCGAGTCGCCCATCTCACCCTCGATCTCCGCGCGCGGCACGAGCGCCGCGACGGAGTCGATGACGATCAGGTCGAGCGCGCCGGAGCGGACCAGCATGTCGACGATCTCCAGCGCCTGCTCGCCGGTGTCCGGCTGGGACAGGATGAGGTTGTCGGTGTCGACGCCGAGGGCCTTGGCGTACTCGGGGTCGAGCGCGTGCTCGGCGTCCACGAAGGCGACGGTGCCGCCGGCCTTCTGCGCGTTGGCCACGGCGTGCAGGGTCAGGGTGGTCTTACCGGAGGACTCCGGCCCGTACACCTCGATCACACGGCCGCGGGGCAGCCCGCCGACGCCGAGGGCGATGTCCAGCGCGGTCGACCCGGTGGGGATGACCTCGATGGGGTCGTTCGGCTTGTCGCCGAGGCGCATGACCGCACCCTTGCCGAATTGCCGTTCAATCTGTGCGAGCGCGGCGTCGAGAGCCTTCTCGCGGTCGGTGCCTGCCATGGGTTCCACCCGGTTTGCTTGAGTCGATCGCTTCACGCCATTGACGCTAACGCCTGCCACTGACAATGCGCTTCCACGCCCGGTTCGGCTGTGGATAACTCATCAGAATGGATGTTCGATTTCCGTGTCAAGCGCACCACGCCCGGCCACTTTGGACCACCGGGGATCCCGTGGTGCGGCACCGTTGCGAGACTCATGTCATGACCAGCGACAAAGCGCCGATCTTCCAGCAGTTCGTCAGCCCTGAAGGGATCACCGAAGACTTCCCCGAGGCCCTCGCCGAGTGCTGGACCGAGGTGTCCAACGCCGGCGGAGCGGCCGGGTTCCCCTTTCCCCCGGTCGATGCCGCCGAGGTCGCCGCCGCGGTCGGCCGCCTCATCGCGGGCCTCAGTCCGACGGGCAGCCGTCTCATCGCCGCCACGGTCGACGGCGGCCTGGCGGGCTGGCTCACCATCCGCCGCGACGCGCATCCGCTGGTGGCGCACTGGGGCACGCTGCACCACGTCCAGACCCGGCTCGGCGTGCGGGGGCGGGGCATCGGCGCGGGTCTCGTGCGCCGGGCCCGTGACGTCGCCCGGGACGAGATGGGCCTGGAGCAGCTGCACCTCGCCGTACGCGGAGGCGCCGGCCTCGAAGAGTTCTACGGCCGGCTCGGCTGGCAGGAGATCGGCCGCTGGCCCGGAGCCCTGCGCCTGGGCGCCGACGACGACCGCGACGAGGTCCTCATGCTGTTGTCGCCCCTGTAGCGCCCGGAGGGGCGCGGGGTCAGGCGGTCACGGAAGGGCGGGGGCGGTCCCAGCGGAGGGCCGCGAGGGTGGCCGGGACGGCCACGAGGGCGCAGGAGGCCGCCGTCAGGGTCACGGCCGTCCAGCCGTCCGCGACGCGCCCGGCGATGAACCCCGCGGCGAGCGGTACGACCAGCACGGCCAGGCCCTTCGCGACGCCGAACCGGACCTGCGGGGCGTACGGACGGCCGGTGGCGGAGCGCCGGGCCCGCCGGGCGGTGCCGAGCGCCGCGAGCAGGGCCAGGGCCGCCGCCCAGACGCCGGCCAGCGCGATCCCGGCGGACATGGCGGCCTTCTCGTCCGGAAGCCCCGGCAGCGTCTCGCCGGTGCCGTCGCGGCTGACGGAGACCTGGACGTCGCGCCAGGTGGTGACCTCCACCTCGACCCCCGGCTCGATGCGCTCCGACAGCGCTCCGGCCGCGTCCAGGTCGAAGGGCCGGTCGGCGGGGGCCGGGACGGGGGGCCGCAGCCGCACGCGGAAGACCGTGGCCTTGCCGCTCTTGACGTCTTCGGCGGAGAGCACCGTCGCGCGGGTCGTGCGCAGGCAGTCCGCCCGGGCCCCGGCCGGCTCCCGCGCGCCACAGGGCCGCGCGGCCGAGAAGGCCTTCTCGGTGGCGACCTCCTCGGGAACGCCGAGGGCCGGGATCGCGGAGAGCGCCAGCAGCGCCGGCCCCAGCAGCGCCCACGCCCCGGCCCGCCACCACGCCCACCGGTGGCGGGCCGGCTCCACCCGCTCCCCCGTCCGCACAGCCATCCCGTGTCCCCCTTCGCCTCCCCACCAGTGGGCCTCGCGCCAACGACCGGGCGCCAGGCCACACTCCGGCACCTTCCCCCGGGCCCGGTTGCCGGGGCCCGGCAGCCCGGACCGCCGTGGCGGCCGACGGGCGCATGATGGAGGCATGAGCGACGGCGACGAGTTCCTGGCGTGGGTCCGGACCGCCCTGTACGAGGCGGAGCTCGCGCTGCACAACGGCGACCCGGAGCCCCGGCGGGCGCTGTGGTCGCGCGACGAGCCGGTCAGCGTGCTGGGGGCCTGGCGCAACGCCCGCGGACGGCACGAGGTCGACGCGCTCTTCAGCGCCCTCGGGGAGAGCTTCTCCGACTGCACGTCCTACGCCTTCGAGCTGCTCGCGTACGACGTCGTGGGCGACATGGCCTACACGGCCGGACTGGAGCACACCTCCGTCTCCGTCGACGGCGTGCCGAGGAGCTACACGCTGCGGGCCACGCAGGTGTACCGCCGCGAGGACGGCGCGTGGAGGGTGGCCCACCGGCACGGCGACACCGTGACGCCGTGACTGCCTGACGCACGCACGCCCGGCCCCGCCGACGGGAGAGTGCCGGCGGGACCGGGCGGACAGGGTGGGTGCGGGTTACGGCTTCGGCAGGGTGCAGCCGGGCCGGTTCAGGTCGATCTGATTGCCGGCGCCGATGCAGGGGACGAGGATGTACGTCTCCTGGGCGTAGTTGATGCCCTGGCGGACCGTCACCTGGCCGTTCTCGTCCACCTCGCACGGGTTGTTGTCCGTGCAGCGCTGGCCGTCCTCGTTGCCGGTGTTGTTGACGGCGACGACCTTGCCGGTCGTCGTGTCGATCACCGGCGAGCCGGAGGTACCGCCGATGGTGTTGCAGGACGAGGTGTAGCGGACCGAGTCCTTCCAGGTCCAGGCGCCCTCCTTGAGGCGGTACGCGAACCCGTCGACGTTGCAGCTGTAGGTGCGCTTCCAGTACCCGGACACCACCTTGATCGACGAACCCTGCGTGGGGCGGGCGTCGTTGAGGGTGAGCGCGCCGATGCCGTACTGGCTCTGGATCTGCGCGTACGTCTTGGTCAGCTGGTACAGCGAGACGTCCGTGTCCGTCATCGTCCCGTACGCGATCTTGCTGGCGCGCAGCGTCGCGACCTTGGAGCCGGACGCGTTGAGCAGCGAGAACGAACGGCTGGAGGCCCGGTTCACGAGGACCTCGCCGGCCGCCGGGAAGCCGGTCTCCAGACAGTGGCCGTTGGAGAGGACGAGCGCCGGGTCGCCCGGCTGGGAGCTGGGCGTACGGACCACGGAGCCGGAGCAGTTGCTGAGCGCGACGGTGCCCGCGTAGGTGACCGCGACGGCCGGTGCCGCCGGGGCCGTCGACCGGCCGGTGTCCCGGGGGGCCGAGGCAACGGCCGGCGCCGCCGCGGCTCCTGTCAGGAGCAGGGACAGCGCGAGGCCGGCGAGAGGCTTGTTCATGTGGGGGTTCCCCTCTGGTGACGAATGCGACCGAAGATCCTTCGGTTGTCATGCGCATTCTCAGTTGACCGGAGTCAACTCACAAGAGGGCCTTGACAGTTGAGAAACCGACGCCCACCCGGATCACGGACCCTTCCCCCCTCAACCGCCCCAACGCCCCACGAGGCGGGCACGGAACCGCATACCGGGACGCATCCACCACCGCCCCGACCTGGCGGAAAACAGCCCTTCCATGGCCGGTACCCTGCGGTGCCCCCGACGACGGGGGCCGTGAAATTCCGCTCAGGAGGACCCATGGCCATCAAGAAGGCCACGATCCAGCAGCAGGTGGCAGACGCCCTCACCCAGGCGAACCCCACCGACAGGCCCATCGTCACGATCCAGGCCATCGCCGGCCCCAGCGTGTGGCTGATGAACATGCTCGGCCTCATCGGCCAGGCGTTCCTCACCTATTACTTCGTCACCGTCACCGAGCAGGCCGTGGTCCTCCACAAGGCGAGCCGGATGAGCAACCGCCCGCAGGAGATCGTCTTCGCGATACCGCCCGCCCAGGCCGTCGGGACCGTCACCGACATCAAGCGCAACGCCATCTGGAGCTCGTTCCGCATCCAGCTCCCCGGCCACACGTCGCCGACCCGGATGAACGTGCACCGCATCTGGCGCGGCGAGATGGACCAGCTGCTCGGCCTGCTGACCGGGCAGACCCAGCCCGCCGCCTGACGCCGGCCGCGCGCCGGCGGGTGCGGGGGACCGCGTCCCCAGCCCCCCGCACCCCCGGCACGCGCCCCCGGCTCACCACCAGTACACGGGATACCGCGCGGCCCCCGGCCGCAGCCGCGAGGCGGCCATCCCCGCCAGCACCAGCACCGCCGCCGCACCGGCCAGCAGCGGTACGAACCACACCGGATCCGGCGCCTGCGTCACCACCACCACGGTGGTCGCCGCCGCCGGCGAATGCGGGGTCCGGGCCAGTGTCATGAGCCCCACCGCCACCCCCGCCCCGAGCGCCGCCACCCACGGCGCGCGCCCGAGCAGCGCCAGCGCCAGATAGCCGGCCGCCGCGCACAGCAGGTGCCCCGCGATGACGCTGCGCGGCTGGGCCAGGGGCAGCGCGGGCACCCCGTAGACGATGGCCGCGCTCGCCGCGATCGGCGGGATCAGTACGGGCTCGCACAGCAGCGCGCCGATGCCGACCAGCGCCAGCAGCGCGGCCGCCGCCACCGTACCGCTGTGCAGGGCGGTGGCCCGGGCGGGTGCGGCGGGCGCGGGGGCCCGCCCCGCGAGCGGGCGCAGGGCGGCCAGGCCGTGACCCCGGGCGGCCACCGCCGTCCGGGCGGGCTGTTCGGTACTCGTGTCCACGCTCATGGCCGCCAGGTCTACCGGTGCCCCACATTCCGGCCCTATACCGAGAGGCCCCCGCATCGGCGACCGGCCGGCAGCCGACCAACCGACCGCCAACCGACTGACAACCAACGGTTGACACCCCCGGGGTGTCAACCTAGGGTTGCACCCATGACGAACCCTTCCGTGGAACCCGTGGAACCCGTCCGCATGACCAACCCGGTCCGCCTCGACGATCTGATCGAGGCCATCAAGAAGGTCCACACCGACACCCTGGATCAGCTCAGCGACGCGGTCGTCGCCGCCGAGGCCCTCGGTGACGTGGCCGACCACCTCATCGGCCACTTCGTCGACCAGGCCCGCCGCTCCGGCGCCTCCTGGACCGACATCGGCCGCAGCATGGGCGTCACCCGCCAGGCCGCGCAGAAGCGCTTCGTGCCCAAGGCCGACAAGGAGGGCGACGCCGGCCTCGACCCGAGCCAGGGCTTCGGACGCTTCACCCCCCGCGCCCGCAACGTCGTCGTGAGCGCCCAGAACGAGGCCCGCGCGGCCGGCCACACCGAGATCCGCCCCGAGCACCTGGCCCTGGGCCTGCTCGCCGAACCCGAGGGCCTCTGGGTCGCGGTGCTCACCGCCCGGCAGCTCACGCCCGCCGACGTCCGCACCGCCGTCACCGCCGCCCTGCCCGAGCCCTCCGGCGCGCCCGTGCCGGACCTGGTCCCCTTCGACGCCGCCGCCAAGAAGGCCCTGGAGCTCACCTTCCGCGAGGCCCTGCGCCTGGGCCACGGCTACGTCGGCACCGAGCACATCCTGCTCGCCCTCCTCGAACTGGAGGACGGCGACGGCGTGCTGAGCCGCCTCGGGCTCGACAAGGCCGGGGCCGAGGCCGCCATCAGCGCGCTCCTGGCCTCCGTACTCGGCGGATCCGGGGACGGCGGGCAGCCGTGACCGGCGCCGGTTCGGTGACCTCGTAGCGCTTGACGTACGCGCCGAGGAAGGCCTGCAGGGTGGCGACGGCCGGGATCGCGATGAGCGCCCCGACCGCGCCCAGCAGGGCGGTGCCGGCGATCACCGACCCGAAGGCCACCGCCGGATGGATGTCGACCGTCTTCGCGGTCAGCTTCGGCTGGAGCACGTAGTTCTCGAACTGCTGGTAGACCACCACGAATCCGAGCACGTACAGGGCGTACCAGGGGTCGACCGTGAAGGCGATCAGCATCGGCAGCGCGCCCGCCAGGTAGGTGCCGATGGTGGGGATGAACTGGGAGACCAGCCCCACCCACACCGCGAGGGCGGGCGCGTACGGCACGTGCAGGAGCACGAAGACGATGTAGTGCGCGATGCCGGAGATCAGTGCCATCAGGCCGCGGGAGTACAGGTAGCCGCCCGTCTTGGCGACGGCGATCTCCCAGGCCCGCAGCACCTCCGACTGCTTGGAGGGCGGCAGTACGGAGCACAGCGCGCGCCGCAGGCGGGGCCCGTCGGCGGCGAAGTAGAAGGCGAACAGGCCGACCGTCAGCAGCCTGAAGAGCCCGCCGAGCACGGTGGTGGACACGTCGAGCACGCCGGACGCGCTGTTCTGCACGTACTTCTGGAGCCAGTCGGAGTGCAGCAGGCTGTCCTGTATGTCCAGCCGGGACAGATCGGTGTGGAAGGTCCTGTTGATCCAGCTGATCACCGAGTCGAGGGTGCCCGGGAAGCCCTCCACGATGTCGACGATCTGCCCGGCGAGCATCGAGCCGAGCAGCGCGAGGAAGCCCGCGGTCGCGACGAACACCCCGAGGGTCACCAGGAAGGTGGCCAGCCCGCGGCGCATGCCCCGGGCGGCCATCCTGGCCACGGCGGGTTCGATCGCGAGCGCGAGGAAGAACGCGATCAGGACGTTGACGAGGAGCCCGATCAGCTGGTGGAAGACCCAGCTGCCGAGCTGGAAGCAGGCGACCAGGGCCAGTACGAGGACCACCGCGCGCGGCAGCCAGCGCGGCATCCGCGCGTCCGCCCCGGACCGGGCGGCCCCGTCGGCGTCCGACGGCCCGGACGGCGGACCTGACGGCGGCGGGCCTCCCCGGAGGTCCGCGGTCGGATCGGTCGTCGTCTCATCACTGGCTGCCACGCCGCCCAGTGTGTCCCACGCGCTTCGCGAACCACGAAGCGGTGCCCGCCTCAGCGCATGGAGGCCGGCACGTCCATGGCCGAACACACCGCGCGCCACACGTCCTTGGCCTCCCAGCCCGCCTCCAGCGCCTGGTGGACGGTGCGTCCGCCGAGCTCCGTCATCACGTGGTCCCGGGCGAAGGACTCGGCGTAGCCCGCACCGAAGTGCTCGGCCATCCGCTCCCAGAAAATCGTCAACCGCATGCCTCCAGTATCCCGCCCGGGAGAGTGCACCCGTCCCATTGGTCCCCTCCTTCCCCAGCGGGCGTCCTACGGTGGCACGCATGCCTGGAGACGAATCTCCCCCACCGGCCCCGCCCGCCCCACTGGCCCGTGCCGAACAGTTCATCTGGCTCACGGCCCGGGTGCTGGAGCAGCGGCGGTTCTCCTTCCACTTCCTCGGCGGCGACGCCGACGCGGTGGACGCGGCCCTCGGCGCGTACCTGGGCGGCGACGGCGGCTACGGACACGCGCTGGACCCGGATCTGCGCGGCCCGCTGAGCCAGCCCCTGCACACCGCGCACGCCCTGCGGGTCCTCGACAGCCTCGGCCGCTGCTCCGGGCAGCGCATCGAGCGGCTCTGCCGCCACCTCACCGGGGTCTCCACCGCCGACGGCGCGCTCCCGCTGGTCCTGCCGGCCCCGCGCGCCTACCCGGCCGCCCCCTACCACCCCGTGTACGACGACCCGCCGGGCGAGCTGCTGACCACGGGCCCCGTCGTCGGGGTCCTGCACCGCAACCGGATCTGGCACGCCTGGCTGTTCCGCGCCACGGACTTCTGCTGGGAGCGGATCGAGACGCTGCGCCACTCGCACCCGTACGAGGTCCAGAGCGCGGTGGCCTTCCTCGACGGCGCCCCCGACCGGGCCCGCGCCGCGGCGGCCGCGGACCAGCTGGGCCGGCTCGTGCGCGAGCGGCGCCTGGCGGTGCTCGACCCGGCCCGGCGCGAGGAGTACCCGCCCGCCCCCGGCTACGCGCCCGGCGAGCAGCTCTTCCCGTACGACTACGCGCGGCGGCCGGAGTCACTGGCCCGGAGCTGGTTCACCGACGAGGAGATGCGCCGCGCGCTGGACTTCCTCGCGGCGGAGCAGCAGCCCGACGGCGGCTGGCCGGTGCGCCGCCGGGCCTGGGCGCCGGGCAGCTCGCTGGAGCGGCGGCCGATCGCCACCCTGGAGGCGCTGCTGACGCTGCGCGCGTACGGGCGGCCGGTGGGCGCGGCCGGACCGGGCGGGCCGGGCGGCGCCGTCAGCCCGCCAGGGCCCGTACGCCCGCGGTGACCAGCACCGCCGCCCCGACCACGACGAGGAAGGGGGCGCGCAGCAGCAGGGCGAGCCCGGCGGCGGCCAGCCCGGCGGCCCGGGCGTCGAGGACCAGCTCGTGGCCGGTGCTGAAGGTCTGCTGGGCGGTGAGCGCGGCGAGCAGCGCGACCGGCAGCAGGGCGGACAGCCTGCGCACCGCGGGCCGTTCCAGGGCCCCGGCCGGGACGAGCAGTCCGGCGAGCTTGACGGCGTAGCAGCCGACGACGGTGATCCCGATGGCGATCCAGACGTTCACGAGCGGCGTCCCTTCATCCACAGCACGGCGGGCGCGGCCAGCGCGGCGATCAGCACGGGCACCCCGGAGGGCAGGACGGGCAGGAAGCCCAGCCCGAGGACGAGGGCGAGGCCCGCGACGGCCCGCTCGGTGCCGGTCTTGAGCATCGGCGCGAGCAGCGCGAGGAACACGGCGGGCCCGGCCGCGTCCAGTCCCCAGGCGGAGGTGTCCCCGATGGCCTCGGCGCCGAGCGCGCCCAGCAGGGTGGTCAGGTTCCACAGCAGGTAGAGGCTGAGGCCGGTGACGGTGAACCCGAGCCGGGCCGACGTGCGGTCGGGCTGGGCCAGCGCCACGGCGGTGGTCTCGTCGATCACCCAGTGCGCCGCGAAGGGGCGCACGGCCCGGGGCAGCGCCAGCAGCCGCGACAGCCGCAGCCCGTAGAAGGCGTTGCGGGTGCCGAGGAAGAAGGCCCCGGCGGCCGCGGTGAAGGGGTTCCCGCCCGCGGCGAGGGCGCCGACCAGGGCGAACTGCGAGGCCCCGGTGAAGACGAGCAGGCTCAGCGCACAGGCCTGCAGCACGCTGATCCCGGCCCCGGCGGCGGTCACCCCGAAGGCGAATCCCGACAGGCCGACGGCCACGCCCACCCCGAGTGCGTCGCGCACGACCGCGGCCCGCGGCTGCCCGGGGGCCGTCTCCCCGGGGGTCTCTCGTATCACTGTCCGATGTTCTGCCACGCCCCGAACGTACGCGGGCCGCGGCGGCCGGGTCTTGTACGTTCTTGCACGTCCGGGCCCCCGACCGGCCGCCGCGGCTAGCCCGCGGCCCGCTCCCGCCGGTACGCGCCCGGGGGAACCCCGACGATCCGGGTGAAGTGCCGGTTCAGGTGCGGCTGGTCGGTGAAGCCGACGCTGACGGCGGCCTCGGCGGGCGGGGTGCCCGCGTCGAGCAGCAGTCGCGCGCGGCGGACCCGGGCGTCGGTGAGCCAGGTGTGGGGCGGCATCCCGTACCGGTCGCGGAAGGCCCGCAGCAGGGCGAAGGGGCTGGTCCCGAGTTCCGCCGCGAGCTGCTCCAGCGAGGGCGGCCGCGCGATGCGCTCCTCCAGGACGGCCCGGGCCCGCTCGGCGTCGGCGGCGCCCGCGCGCCGTGCCGTACGGGCGGGCAGCGGGGCCGCGTGCCGGGTGAGCATCCGCGCCACCACGCCCCGCAGCAGGGTGTCGGCGGCGAGCGCGTTCCCGGCCTCGGCGGCCCGGTGGACCTCGGTGATCACCCGTGAGGCGTCCGGGTCGCTGACCATGTCGGCGGTGAAACCGGGGGTGCCGCGCAGGCTGCCGATCTCGGCGGCGACCTCGCCGATCAGGTCCCGGGAGGGGTAGAGGGTGGCGTACGCCCAGCCCTCGGGCACCCCGGCGCGCGCGGTGTGCGCCACCTCGGGGTTGATCAGCACCAC
Organism: Streptomyces sp. NPDC059564; assembly: GCF_042735575.1. NCBI lineage: Bacteria > Bacillati > Actinomycetota > Actinomycetes > Kitasatosporales > Streptomycetaceae > Streptomyces > Streptomyces sp. NPDC059564. Next base: position 45,811 of record NZ_JBHWBP010000008.1, read on the forward strand.
ACTGCCGGGACCGGCCCGTACGGTGCGGGCGGGCAGGCCGACCTCCTCGACGCCACCGGTGACGGCCGCGATGACGTACCCGTCGTGCGCGTGGCGGGGGAAGGTGTGGCGTACGTAGTGGGCGCGCAGCAGGTCCAGCCCGGGCAGCTGTGCGTACTGCCAGTGCCGTGCCCACTCCCGGCGGCCCGTGTCCTGCCCGGCGCTCCCGTCCGTCCCCATGACCCCATTCTGCGCGCCGCCGCCGGGGGCGTCCGCGCAGGTCCGGTCCGTTGTCAGTGGCGGGGTGCACGATGGGGGCATGGCAGGCGCTGCGCTCGATTCGTTCTCCCCCGCGACCCGCTCGTGGTTCACGGGGGCCTTCCGTACGCCCACCTCCGCCCAGGAAGGGGCGTGGCGGGCGATCGGGGAGGGCTCGGACGTCCTCGTCGTGGCGCCGACCGGCTCCGGCAAGACGCTGGCCGCCTTCCTCGCCGCCCTCGACCGGCTCGCGGCGGAGCCGCCGCCCGCCGAGCCGAAGAAGCGCTGCCGCGTGCTGTACGTGTCCCCGCTGAAGGCCCTCGCGGTGGACGTGGAGCGCAACCTGCGCAGCCCCCTGACGGGCATCCGGCAGGAGTCGGCGCGCCTGGGCCTGCCCGAGCCGGACATCCGGGTGGGGATCCGCTCCGGGGACACCCCGCCCGCCGAGCGGCGCGCGCTGGCCACCCGGCCGCCGGACATTCTGATCACCACGCCGGAGTCGCTGTTCCTGATGCTGACCTCGGCGGCCCGGAAGGCCCTGGCCGGGATCGAGACGGTCATCCTGGACGAGGTGCACGCCGTGGCCGGGACCAAGCGCGGGGCGCACCTGGCCCTGTCCCTGGAGCGGCTGGACGAGCTGCTGCCGCGCCCGGCGCGCCGGATCGGCCTGTCGGCGACGGTCCGGCCGGTGGAGGAGGTGGCCCGGTACCTCGCCCCGCGCGGCCGGGTGGAGATCGTGCAGCCGCCGTCGGACAAGGAGTTCGACCTGTCGGTGGTCGTCCCGGTCGAGGACATGGGCGTGCTGGGGGGCTCCCCCGCCACCGAGGGCCGGGAGGGCGGCGACAAGCCGTCGATCTGGCCGCATGTGGAGGAGCGGATCGCGGACCTGGTGCAGGCCCACCGTTCGACGATCGTGTTCGCCAACTCCCGGCGTCTCGCGGAGCGCCTGTGCAACCGGCTCAACGAGATCGCGTACGAGCGCGCCCTGGGCGAGCCGCTGCCCGAGGGCTCCCCGCCCGCCGAGGTCATGGCCCAGTCGGGCGCCGCGCTGGGCGCCCCGCCGCTGCTGGCCCGCGCGCACCACGGTTCGGTGTCCAAGGAGCAGCGGGCGCTGGTCGAGGAGGACCTGAAGGCGGGCCGCCTGCCGGCCGTGGTCGCCACCTCCAGCCTGGAGCTCGGCATCGACATGGGCGCCGTGGACCTGGTGGTGCAGGTGGAGTCGCCGCCCTCGGTGGCCTCCGGGCTCCAGCGCGTCGGCCGCGCCGGACACCAGGTGGGCGCGGTCTCCACGGGGGTGGTCTTCCCCAAGTACCGGGGGGACCTGGTCCAGGCCGCCGTGGTCACCGAGCGGATGCGGATCGGGGCGATCGAGTCGCTGCGCATCCCCTCGAACCCGCTCGACGTCCTCGCCCAGCAGCTCGTCGCGATGACGGCGATGGACACCTGGCAGCTGGACGACCTCCTCGCCCTGGTGCGGCGGGCCGCGCCGTTCGCGGCGCTGCCGGAGTCCGCGTTCACGGCGGTGCTGGACATGCTGGCCGGCCGCTATCCCTCGGACGCGTTCGCCGAGCTCAGACCCCGGGTGGTGTGGGACCGGGTGGCGGGGACGATCACGGGCCGGCCCGGCGCGCAGCGCCTCGCCGTCACCTCCGGCGGCACCATCCCGGACCGCGGCCTGTTCGGCGTCTTCCTGGCCGGCTCGGACCCCAGGAAGGGCGGCGGCCGCGTCGGCGAGCTCGACGAGGAGATGGTCTACGAGTCCCGCGTGGGCGATGTGTTCACCCTGGGCACGACGTCCTGGCGGATCGAGGACATCACCCGTGACCGGGTCCTGGTCACCCCCGCTCCCGGGGTACCGGGCCGGCTGCCGTTCTGGAAGGGCGACCAGCTGGGCCGGCCCCTCGAACTGGGCCGCGCGGTCGGCGCGTTCCTGCGCGAGCTGGGCGCGCTGACCGAGGAGGACGCCCGGCTGCGGCTGCTGGCGGCCGGTCTCGACGGCTGGGCCGCGCAGAACGTCCTCGCGTACCTCGCCGAACAGCGCGAGGCCTGCGGGCACGTGCCCGACGACCGGACGATCGTGGTCGAGCGGTTCCGCGACGAGCTGGGCGACTGGCGGGTCGTGGTCCACTCCCCCTTCGGCGCGCAGGTGCACGCCCCCTGGGCGCTGGCGCTCGGCGCCCGCCTCGCCGAGAAGTACGGCATGGACGCCCAGGTGATGCATGCCGACGACGGGATCGTGCTGCGCCTGCCGGATGCCGACCTGCTCTCCATGGACCTCCTCGACCACGATCCCGCGCACACCGCGGACTTCGCCTTCGACGACGAACAGGCCCCGCTCGGCGCGGCCGACGTCCTCTTCGACCCGGGCGAGGTGAACGGGATCGTCACCGACCAGGTCGGCGGATCGGCGCTGTTCGCCTCCCGGTTCCGCGAGTGCGCGGCCCGCGCGCTGCTGCTGCCGCGGCGCAGTCCGGGCAAGCGCACCCCGCTGTGGCAGCAGCGCCAGCGCGCCTCGCAACTGCTCCAGGTGGCGTCCGAGTTCGGCTCGTTCCCGATCGTGCTGGAAGCCGTACGGGAATGCCTCCAGGACGTGTTCGACGTCCCGGGGCTGACGGAGCTGATGGGCGACATCGAGGCGCGGCGCGTGCGCATGGTCGAGGTCACCACGCCCGAGCCCTCGCCCTTCGCCCGCTCCCTCCTGTTCGGTTATGTCGCCCAGTTCCTCTACGAGGGCGACTCGCCCCTCGCCGAACGGCGGGCCGCGGCCCTCTCGCTGGACTCCCGGCTGCTCGCCGAACTGCTGGGCCAGGCGGAGCTGCGCGAACTGCTCGACGCGGAGGTACTGGAGGAACTGGAGCGGGAACTCCAGTGGCTGACGGAGGACCGGCGGGCCAAGGACGCCGAGTCGGTGGCCGACCTGCTGCGCCTGCTGGGCCCGCTGACCGACGAGGAGCTGGCGGCGCGCGGCGCGGAGCCCGACTGGGCGCCGGCCCTGTCGGCGGCCCGCCGCGCGATCCGGGTCCGGATCGGCGGCGCGGACCACTGGGCGGCGGTCGAGGACGCGGGCCGGCTGCGGGACGCGCTGGGCACGGCGCTGCCCGTCGGCGTTCCGGAGGCCTTCACCGAGCCCGTCAAGGACCCCCTCGGCGATCTCCTGGCCCGGTACGCGCGCACCCACGGGCCGTTCACCACCGCCACCGCCGCCGCCCGCTTCGGCCTGGGCGCGGCGGTGACGGACGGCGCCCTGCACCGGCTCGCGGCGGCGGGCCGGGTGGTGCAGGGCGAGTTCCATCCGGCGGGCATCGGCCAGGAGTGGTGCGACGCGACGGTGCTGCGGAGGCTGCGGCGCCGCTCGCTGGCGGCGCTCCGGCAGGAACTGGAGCCGGTCCCGCCGGCCTCGCTGGCCACCTTCCTGCCCCAGTGGCAGCACCTCGGCGGCGCCCTGCGCGGCATCGACGGCCTGGCCCGCGCCGTCGAGCAGCTCCAGGGGGCCCCGGTGCCGGCCTCGGCTCTGGAGCGGCTGATCCTGCCCTCGCGGGTGGCGGGGTACTCCCCGGCCCTGCTGGACGAGCTGACGACCACCGGCGAGGTGGTCTGGGCGGGCGCGGGAGCCCTGCCCGGGAAGGACGGCTGGATCTCCCTCTACCTGGCGGACGCGGCGCCCCTGCTGCTCCCGCCCGCGCACCCGCTGGAGCTGTCGCCGCTGCACCAGAGCGTGCTGGAGGCCCTCTCCTCGGGGCACGCCCTGTTCTTCCGGCAGCTGTCGGAGTCCGTCCGCGCCGGTCTTCCGGAGGCCTCCGACCTGGAACTGTCCTCGGCGCTGTGGGACCTGGCCTGGTCGGGCCGGGTGACGAACGACACCCTGGCCCCGCTGCGTTCCCTGCTGGGCTCGGGCCGTACGGCCGGGGCCACCGCCCACCGGGCCCGCCGTACGGTGCCGCGCGGCCGGTACGGGACCCTGAGCGCCACGGTCTCCCGTACCGGACCGCCCACCGTCTCGGGCCGCTGGTCGCTGCTCCCGGACCCCGCGCCCGACCCGACGCACCGCGCCCACGCGCTCGCCCGCACCCTGCTGGACCGGCACGGGGTGGTCACCCGCGGGGCGGTGGCGGCCGAGGGGGTCGAGGGCGGGTTCAGCGCGGTGTACCGGATCCTGTCCGCGTTCGAGGACAGCGGGCAGGCCCGCCGGGGTTACGTGGTGGAGGGGCTGGGCGCGGCGCAGTTCGCGATGGACGGCGCGGTGGACCGCCTCCGGGCCGCCGAGCGGACCCCGCCCCCGCTGGCGGCGGTGGTTCTGGCCGCCGCAGATCCGGCGAACGCGTACGGGGCGGCCCTGTCCTGGCCGGAGCCCCCGGCCGGCGCCACGCACAAGCCGGGCCGCAAGGCGGGCTCCCTGGTGGTCCTGGTCGACGGTGACCTCGCCCTGTACCTGGAGCGCGGCGGCAAGACCCTGCTGGCCTGGCCGGAGGTCGACGACCCGCGTCTGGCGGCGGCGACGGCGGCGCTGGTGGCGGCCTCGCGGGCGGGCACCCTGCCCGACCTGACGGTGGAGCGGATCAACACGGCCGCGGCCCTGACCTCCCCGCTGGGCCGCGCCCTGGAGGCGGCCGGTTTCCACGCCACGCCGAGGGGGCTGCGGCTGCGCCGCTGAGGGCTCCGGGCGTCTCAGCCCGGCCACGTATGTCTTGGGCATGTCACGAAACGGCCGCCAGGCGCCCCTGAGCTGCCCGAAGTGCTTATCCGTGCCTTATCAAGGTGATCACACACGTCGCGTTCGACGCCGTGGATACGAAGACACCGACATGGGGGAAAAGAAGTATGAGCACCTTCAGCATGCGCAGAAGCACCCTGGCCGCGGTCGGCCTGGCCGTCGCCGGCACCGTCGTCCTCACGGGCTGCAAGGACGGCAACGAAGACGTGGCGCCGCAGCCGAGCTCGCCGGCCGGCCAGTCCTCGCCCGCCTCCCAGCCCAGCACCCCCGCCTCCCCGAGCACCGGCGCTTCCGGCGGCTACGGCGGCGCCCCGTCCTCCGCCGCCCCGGCCCCCGGCGGCGCCGCCGGCGCGGCCAAGCCCGGCCAGAAGTACAAGATCGGCGAGGCGGCCGAGTTCCCGTACAAGTCCGGCAGCACCAAGGGCCAGATCGCCCTCTCGGTCACCAAGATCGAGCAGGGCCAGGCCGCGGACCTCGACGTGCTCAAGCTCGGCGACCAGGCCAAGGGCAAGGTGCCCTACTACATCCACTACACGGTGAAGAACACGGGCACCACCGACCTGTCCTTCACCTCGGTCAACTACATCAAGGGCCTGCTCGGCGACGGCACCGAGGCGCAGGACCTCTCCATCATCGGCAAGTTCGAGAAGTGCAAGAACGAGTCGATGCCGAAGGGGTTCACCAACGGCCAGACCCAGACGAGCTGCGTGGTCGCGCTGGCTCCCTCGGCCGAGACCAAGGTCTCCGGCGCGCTGTACTGGGGTGACCCGTTCACCCTCAAGGAGGGCCTGACCTGGAAGTAGGCCGCGGCCACCCACCGCACCCCGACGAGCCCCCGCACCGGCACCCCGGCGCGGGGGCTCGTCCCCGTCCGGCCGGGCCGCGGAGCGACAATGGGGCCATGCCCGAAGGAGACAGCGTCCACCGCGCGGCGGCCCGCCTCCACACCGCCCTCGCCGGCAAGCCCCTGACCACCGCCGACCTGCGCGTCCCCCGCTTCGCCACCGCCGACCTCACCGGGCGCACCACCCTGGACGTCACCCCGCGCGGCAAGCACCTCCTGGCCCGCCTGGAAGGCGGCCTGACCCTCCACAGCCACCTGCGGATGGACGGCGCCTGGTACGTGTTCGGCCCGGGCGAGAAGTGGCACGGCGGCCCCGCCTTCGAGATCCGGGCGGTCCTCGCCACCGCCGACGCCACGGCCGTCGGCTACCGCCTCCCCGTCCTCGAACTCCTCCGCACCGCCGACGAGGCCCGCGCGGTGGGCCATCTCGGCCCCGACCTCCTCGGCCCCGACTGGGACGCGGCCAAGGCGGCCGCCAACCTCCTCGCCGACCCCGGACGGCCCCTGGGCGAGGCCCTGCTCGACCAGCGCAACCTGGCGGGCATCGGCAACATCTACAAGGCCGAGCTCTGCTTCCTGGCCCAGGCGACCCCCTGGACCCCGGTCGGCGCGCTCCCCGCGCCGGAGACCACCCTCCCCCGCCTGGCCGCCGCCGCCCGGCGCCTGCTGGCCGCGAACACCGGCGACCCCGCCCGGCCGCGGCGCCGCAACACCACCGGCCGCCACCGCCCCGGCCAGGAGCTCTTCGTGTACGGCCGCGCGCACCGCCCCTGCCTGCGCTGCGGCACCCCCGTGCGCGAGGCCCCGCAGGACGACCGCCCGACGTACTGGTGCCCGCGCTGCCAGACGGGTCCGGCCCCGGCAGCATAGTTGACGCCCCGTCAGATCCACTCGTACGGTCCCTGCATGCCCACACCCACCGCGTACGACCTCACCGGCCGCACCGCGCTCGTCACCGGAGCCGCCAGCGGCATAGGCCGCGCCACCGCCGTCCTGCTCGCCGCGGCGGGCGCGGCCGTGCACTGCGCGGACCGCGACGAGCCGGGCCTCGCCGAGACCACGGCCCTGATCACCAAGGCCGGCGGCGCCGCCACCGCCCACCCCCTCGACGTCACCGACCGCGCCGCGCTGCGGGCCGCCGTCGCCGCGGCCGGGCCCCTCGACGTCACCGCCGCCATCGCCGGGGTGATGCACACCAGCAGCGTCCTGGAGACCACCGACGAGGACCTCGACCGGATCCTGGACGTCAACTTCAAGGGGGTCCTGCGCACCTGCCAGGAGGCGGTCCGCTCCATGATCTCCGCGGGCCGCCCCGGCTCGGTGATCACCATGGCCTCGGGCGCCGTGGACGCCGCCCAGCCCGGCCTGCTCTGCTACAGCGCCGCCAAGGCGGCCGTGGTCCAGCTGACGAAGACCCTCGCCACCGAGGCCGGCCCGCACGGCATCCGCGTCAACGCCGTCGCCCCGGGCTGGATCCGCACCCCGATGACCGGCCGGCACGGCGCCGAGGTCCAGGACCGGACGGAGGCGGCGATGGTCCGGATGTCCCCGCTGCGCCGGGTCGGGCAGCCCGAGGACATCGCGCAGGCGGTGCTCTACCTGGCCTGCGACGCCTCGTCCTTCATGACGGGCCAGATCCTGCGCCCGAACGGCGGAGTGTCGATGCCCTGGTAGCCCCTTCGGCGGCCCCGTCGGCCCCCTCAACCCCGTCAGCGCCCCCAGTAGCCCCCGCGGCCCCCCGGGCCCTGCGTACGGGCACCCGGCCCGTGCAGTGCACCGGCAGCAGCCCCAGCCCCCAGCCGCCCACGGCCACGGCGCCCTCCACGGTCCCGGAGTCCTCCGGGACCAGGGCGAGGCGCAGTACGGCCCACCACCAGAGCACGCCCACCGCCAGCGCGAGGGGTATGAGCAACCTCCGCACGGACACCTCCACGGGGGTCCCCCCGGACGGAGTCTGGGGGAGGGCCGGATCCCGGACGGGCCCATCCTCCCGCAGTACCCCGGCCCCCGCACCCAGAACACCCGCCGCGTCGCCCATGCGCCCCGGCGACGACCGAACGGCGGGGGCGGGCCAACGTCGGGCGGACCAACGTCGGGCGGACGGCAAAGAGCCCCGGCCGGTGCATCACTCACCACCCGGGGCTCCCGCCACACTCACATGCTTGTCGTCACGCTCAAGCGGCTACGACATTCACCGCTTCCACGGGTGCCTTGATGGTCACCCGTTCCGGCCCGCCCGTGACCGAAGCCACGGAGACCGAATTGAGCATCGGGCGCACCGGTGCCGGCACCGGTTCGCTTGCGGCGGCCGACTGCGCAAGCTCCGCCAGCGACAGCTCGTCACTGACTTCGCGCATCAGCTCGGACATCCGTACGTCCAACGCGTCGCAGATCGCGGAGAGCAGCTCGGAGGATGCCTCCTTCTGCCCCCGCTCCACCTCGGAGAGATAGCCGAGCGAAACTCGGGCGGACGAGGAGACTTCGCGCAGAGTACGGCCCTGGCGCTGGCGCTGCCGACGCAGCACGTCACCCAGCAGGCGACGGAGCAGAATCATCGGTGGCTCCCTCCTCTGACCGTGTAGCCGTAACCTTCACGCCCCACCGTACCGCCTCGCGCCGCGGCCGTGCGGGGAGCGATGTCGTGTTCACTCAGGGCTGCAAACATCAAATCCCCCCGTTCTGTTCCGTATCCTGCCCCCGCAGATTCTCGCGGAGTTCGCTCGAGAGGAGTTCGAGCACGGTCCGTACACTCTCCCTACGGATTTCCGTACGGGAGCCGTTCAACCTCAACAGGGCCGTTTTCCTGCCCGCGGGACCGGCCACGGCGATGAAAACCGTGCCCACCGGCTGCCCGTCCTGGGGGTCCGGACCGGCCACTCCGGTGGTCGCGATCCCCCACGAGGCGCCCGTGACCCGCCGCACTCCGGCCGCCATCTCCGCCGCGACCTGCGCGTTCACCGCGCCTTCCGCCGCGAGCAGCTCCGCGTCCACCCCGAGGACGCGGTGCTTGAGTTCAGTGGCGTACGCCGTGACCGAGCCGAGGAAGGAGCGCGAGGCCCCCGGCACCGCCGTGATCTCGGCAGCGACCATCCCTCCGGTGAGCGATTCCGCGACCGCGAGCGTCTGGTCACGCTCCGCGAGCATCCTCAGCACGTCCCCGGCCACGCCGACCGCCCCCGCGACGCCTTCCGCCGCACCGGATTCCTCCGGCAGCCCGCCCGCCCCGTATGTCACCTCGAGGCCCGCTCCGCCGCCAGTCCGGCCCGGCGCAGCACCACGGCCTGCCGGATGTAGTCCAGACCGGTGACCACGGTCAGCACGACGGCGACCGCCATCACCCAGTACCGCAGGGTGGCGAGCGGCCCCGTCAGCGCGAGTACGTACATGCCCACGGCGGTGCCCTGGGCCAGCGTCTTCAGCTTGCCGCCCCGGCTGGCCGGAATCACTCCGTAGCGGATCACCCAGAAGCGCATCAGCGTGATCCCGAGCTCGCGCCCGAGGATCACCCCCGTCACCAGCCAGGGCAGGTCGCCGAGCCAGGACAGACACACGAGAGCCGACCCCATGATCGCCTTGTCGGCGATGGGGTCGGCGATCTTCCCGAAGTCCGTGACCAGGTTGTACGTCCTGGCCAGGTGTCCGTCGAAGATGTCCGTGATCATGGCGACGGCGAAGGCCGCCCACGCCCACGCCCGCCAGACGGGGTCGTAGCCCCCGTCGGCGAGCAGCAGCAGGACGAATCCCGGCACGAGGACGAGCCGGATCATCGTCAGGATGTTGGCGATGTTCCACAGGCTGGCCTGATTGACGGCCGCGGTCCCGAGCTTCGCGCCGGGCGTGGGCCGGCGGCCGGTCCCGCCCGCCGCCGATGCCGGGACACCGGTCATCCGGCCGCCTCCTCAAGCTCCATGCCGAGGGCCTCGGCCACCAGGTCCACACCCAGCGTTCCGACCACCTTCGCCGTGACGATGCGCCCCGGGACCAGGCCCGTGCCGTCCGTGAAGACGACCTGGCCGTCGGTCTCGGGCGCCTGGTGGGCGGCGCGCCCGTAGGCACCCTCGCCCTCCTCCGCCTCGTCGAGGGGGACGACCGTCTCGACGAGCACCTCAAGGGTCTCGCCGATCCGCTCCTCCGCGCGCTGGGAGGTGAGCTCCTCGGCGAGCCGCTGCATGTGCGCGAGGCGCTCCGCGATGGTGTCCGCGTCCAGCTTGCCGTCGTAGGTGACGGCTTCGGTGCCGTCCTCGTCGGAGTAGCCGAAGACGCCGATGGCGTCGAGGCGGGCGTGAGTGAGGAAACGCTCCAGCTCGGCGAAGTCCGACTCCTTCTCGCCGGGGAAGCCGACGATGAAGTTGGACCGGACGCCGGCCTGCGGGGCCTTGGCGCGGATGGTGTCCAGCAGCTCCAGGAAGCGGTCGGTGTCACCGAAGCGGCGCATGGCGCGCAGCACGTCGGGGGCCGAGTGCTGGAAGGAGAGGTCGAAGTACGGGACGACCTTGGGGGTCGAGGTGAGTACGTCGATCAGCCCGGGCCGCATCTCGGCGGGCTGGAGGTAGCTGACGCGGACGCGCTCGATGCCGTCCACCTCGGCCAGCTCGGGCAGCAGGGTCTCCAGCAGGCGGATGTCGCCGAGGTCCTTGCCGTACGAGGTGTTGTTCTCGGAGACCAGCATGATCTCCTTGACGCCCTGCTCGGCGAGCCAGCGCGTCTCGCCCAGCACGTCGCTGGGGCGGCGGGAGATGAACGAGCCGCGGAAGGACGGGATGGCGCAGAAGGAGCAGCGGCGGTCGCAGCCGGAGGCGAGCTTGACCGAGGCGACGGGGCTCTTGTCGAGGCGGCGGCGCAGCGGGGCGCGCGGCCCGGAAGCGGGCGCGACGCCCTCCGGGAGGTCCTCGGGGGCGGCCTCCGGCTCCTGGGCGTGTCCGGGCAGGGCCACCTCGGCGTCCTGGCGTGCCGCCGGGCTGATCGGCAGCAGCTTGCGCCGGTCGCGCGGGGTGTGGGAGGCGTGGATGCCACCGTTGAGGATCGTCTGGAGGCGGTCGGAGATGTCGGCGTAGTCGTCGAAGCCGAGGACTCCGTCGGCTTCGGGGAGCGCTTCGGCGAGTTCCTTGCCGTAGCGCTCGGCCATACAGCCGACGGCGACGACGGCCTGGGTCTTGCCGTGATCCTTGAGATCGTTGGCTTCCAGCAGGGCGTCTACGGAGTCCTTCTTGGCGGCTTCGACGAAGCCACAGGTGTTGACGACGGCTACGTCCGCGTCGGCGGCGTCCTCGACGAGCTCCCAGCCATCCGCCGCCAAGCGGCCTGCGAGCTCCTCCGAGTCCACCTCGTTACGGGCGCAGCCAAGAGTGACAAGGGCGACGGTACGGCGTTCGGGCATGGACTCAAGACTACTTCGTCCCGGCGCCGGCCCCTGCCCCAAGTCCCCCCACAACAAGATCCCCGGGGCCGGCGGCTGGTGCCGCGCGGCGTCCCGGGGATCTGGAATTTCTTATTCCGTGCTGGTCAGCCCGCCTGCGCCTGGCCCTGGCGGGGATCGTCCTTGGTGTACTTGAGGCGCGCCACCTGGCCCTCCTCGAAGTGCTCCTTGATCTCGTTGCCGTTCACGAACAGCTTGACGGCCCCGGCATCGCCGAGCACGAGGTCGACGGACTCCTTGTCCGTGAAGGTCTTCGACTCACCCCGTGCGAGGGTTCCGTCGAACAGCAGGTGTCCGCTGTGGTCCTTCACGGAGACCCAGCTCTCACCGGTGTCGGCCGTCAGGACGACCGTGACGAGGTCCTTGGGGGCCGCGGCGATGGCGCTGTCGGACGGCTCCGGCTTGGGTGACTGCGGGGTCTGGGGCTGGGCGGCGGGCTTGCCCGCGGGCTGCTTGGGCGCCGGCTTCGGGGAGGCGGAACCTTCCGCCACCGGCCGCTTGGTCTGGCCGTCCCCGCCACTGAAGGCGGTGAAGCCGACGAAGCCGATCACGGCGACGATGGCGGCGACCATGGCGGCGGTCCAGTTGGGCCGCTGCCGTTCGGGGCGGATCCGCTCGGCTTCGAACATCGGCGCGGCGGGGGTGGGTGCCGGCCGGCCGCCGTGGGCCGCGTCGTAGCTGTCGATCAGGGGTGCCGGATCGAGGTGCACGGCGCGGGCGAGCGTACGGATGTGACCGCGGGCGTAGACGTCGCCGCCGCACCGCGTGAAGTCGTCCTCTTCGATCGCGTGCACGATCGGGATGCGCACGCGGGTGGTGGAACTGACCTCGTCGACTGTCAGCCCGGCGGCGATCCGGGCCTTCTTGAGGGCCGTCCCGATCGACGGTTCTTCGACGGCGTGTTTGACGAGGCGGTCCTCGGACCGGTCGTCGGTCGAAGGACGCTCTTCTTCGGGGGAGTTGGAGTTGCCGATGGACACGAGGGCGCCTTTCGAGCGTGTAGCCACCTGCTGGATTACCAGTCTAGGGGGGTGACGAAAGGGTGGGGCAACCGGAGGGTCCGCTCCCTACGCCATCCGAATGGCTTCGGGAGGACCCGCCGCTGTCCCTGCTCAACTTGACGCGCGCCCGGGGGAAACGGTTGCCCGCCGATCCCATACGGTCGGGTGAGCCGGACGGACCCCCGTTCTAGGGTGCGTCCTCCCCGCGGATCAGGGCGAGGACCCCGTCCAGTTCGTCCGGCTTGAGCAGAACGTCGCGCGCCTTGGACCCTTCGCTGGGGCCGACCACGCCCCGGGACTCCATCAGGTCCATGAGCCGGCCCGCCTTGGCGAAGCCCACCCGCAGCTTGCGCTGGAGCATGGAGGTGGAGCCGAACTGGGTGGACACCACCAGCTCGGCCGCCTGGCACAGCAGGTCCAGGTCGTCGCCGATCTCCTCGTCGATCTCCTTCTTCTGCTTCTGCCCGACCGTGACGTCGTCCCGGAAGACGGGCGCCATCTGGTCCTTGCAGTGCTGCACGATCCCGGCGATCTCGTCCTCGGTGACGAAGGCGCCCTGCAGGCGGACCGGCTTGTTGGCGCCCATCGGCAGGAACAGCCCGTCGCCCTTGCCGATCAGCTTCTCCGCGCCGGGCTGGTCCAGGATGACCCGGCTGTCGGCCAGCGAGGAGGTCGCGAAGGCCAGCCGCGAGGGCACGTTCGCCTTGATCAGGCCGGTGACCACGTCCACCGAGGGCCGCTGGGTGGCGAGCACCAGGTGGATGCCGGCCGCGCGGGCCAGCTGGGTGATGCGGACGATCGAGTCCTCGACGTCGCGCGGCGCCACCATCATCAGGTCGGCGAGCTCGTCGACGATCACCAGCAGGTACGGGTACGGGCTGAGCTCCCGCTCGCTGCCCGGCGGCAGCTTGATCTTGCCGTCCCGGATCGCCTGGTTGAAGTCGTCGATGTGCCGGTAGCCGAAGGCCGCGAGGTCGTCGTAGCGCAGGTCCATCTCGCGCACCACCCACTGCAGGGCCTCGGCGGCCCGCTTGGGGTTGGTGATGATCGGCGTGATCAGGTGCGGGATGCCCTCGTACGCGGTCAGCTCGACCCGCTTGGGGTCGACGAGGACCATCCGCACGTCCTCCGGGGTGGCCCGCACCATCACCGAGGTGATCAGGCAGTTGATGCAGGAGGACTTTCCGGAACCGGTGGCGCCGGCCACCAGCACGTGCGGCATCTTCGCGAGGTTGGCCATGACGTAGCCGCCCTCGACGTCCTTGCCCAGCGCGACCAGCATCGGGTGGTCGTCCTCGGCGGCGTCCGCGAGGCGCAGCACGTCGCCCAGGTTGACCATCTCGCGGTCGGTGTTCGGGATCTCGATGCCGACCGCGGACTTCCCCGGGATCGGGCTGATGATCCGCACGTCCGGGGAGGCCACCGCGTAGGCGATGTTCTTCGCCAGCGCCGTGATCCGCTCGACCTTCACGGCGGCGCCGAGCGTCACCTCGTAGCGGGTGACCGTCGGGCCCCGGGTGAAGCCGGTGACCTGCGCGTCGACCTTGAACTCGGTGAACACGTTCGTCAGCGAGGCGACGACCGCGTCGTTGGCGGCGCTACGGGTCTTCCCGGGCCCGCCCTTCTCCAGCAGGTCCAGCGAGGGCAGTGCGTACGTGATGTCCCCGCGCAGCTGGAGCTGTTCGGCGCGCGGCGGCAGCGGCTGGGCCTCGGGCGGGGCCTTCGTCAGGTCCGGCACCGACAGCGTCCCGGAGGCCGCGGCGGTCCGCTCGTGCGGCGCGTCGGCCTCCACCGGGACGGCCGGGGCGGCGGGCCGCTCCTCCCGGGCGGGCGGCACCGGAGCGGTGACCTCCACGCCCTTCCCCTCCACGGAGATCCCCTGGGTGAGGTCGGCGACCAGCGGGGACGGCGGCAGCCCCCCGTAGACCACCCCGTCCAGCGCGGCGGCGGCCGCCGCGGCCACGTCGACGGCGTCCATCTCCCGCTCCCCGGGCCGCGCGGCACTGCGCCGCGTCCGGCGCCGCCGGGCGAGCGCGGCCTCCTCGGCCTCGTCGACGGGGTCCGCGACGCCGTCGCCGCCCGAGCGGGCCCGCCACTGCTCGGCGTCGTGACGGTCCCGCCGCCCGGCGGCGCCGTCCTGCTCCCCGTACCCCTCGTCGTACTGGTTCGGCGCGATGATCCCGAGCCGGATCCCGAGCCGGCGCAGCCGCTGCGGGATCGCGTTGACCGGGGTCGCGGTGACCACCAGCAGCCCGAACACCGTGAGCAGCACCAGCATGGGCACGGCCAGCGGCGCGCCCATGGTGAAGATGAGCGGCTTGGAGGCGCCCCAGCCGACGAGCCCGCCCGCGTTCTGCATCGCGGTGGTGCCCTCGTCGCGGCCGGGCGCCCCGCAGGCGATGTGGACCAGCCCGAGGACGCCGATGACCAGGGCGGACAGGCCGATGCCGATCCGCCCGTTGGCGTCGGTCTGCTCGGGGTGCCGGATGAACCGCACCGCCATGACCCCGAGCAGGATCGGCACGAGCAGGTCCAGGCGCCCGAACGCGCCGGTGACCAGCATCGTGACCAGGTCCCCGACGGGCCCGCTCAGGTTCGACCAGGTCCCGGCGGCGACGATCAGCGCCAGGGCCAGCAGCAGCAGCGCGACCCCGTCCTTGCGGTGCGCGGGGTCGAGGTTCTTGGCTCCGCGGCCGAGTCCGCGCAGGACCGCGCCGATGGCGTGCGCGAGACCGAGCCAGCAGGCGCGCACCAGCCGCACCACGCCCCCGGTGGGGGACGGCGCCGGTTTGGCGGCGACCTTCTTGACCGGGGCGCGCCTGGCCGCCGCGGCCTTCTTCGCGGGAGCCTTGCGGGCGGGGGCCGCCTTCTTGGCCGGCGCCGTCGTACGGCCGGTGCGGCCCTTCGCGGTGCCCGCGGTGCTCTGGGAACCCTTGCCGGACGTACTTGAGGCCATGGGGCCGAGGTTACCGGTGCGCACGCCGGTGGACACGCGTGCCCACCCCTTCACCCGTTCGTGTCGCCCCGTCCGTACGCGCTTTGACGCCCCGGCAGACCTGACGCCCGCCCAGCCCGGGCCGGAGGCGGGTGTCTTCGTCGTACGGGAGGACTCAGCCCTGCGCGGGCAGCATCGGCGCTCCCCCGCCGGTCCCCGGCTCCAGGGCGTCCAGCGCCCGCCGCAGCCCGGTCAGCTTGCGCTCCAGGTGGGCGGCGGTGGCCACGACCGCGGCGTCGGCCGAGTCCTCACCGAGCTGCTTGGTCAGGGCCTCGGCCTGCTCCTCGACGGCGGCGAGCCGCGCGGAGAGCTCGGCCAGCAGCCCGGCCGTCTCCTTGCTGCCCTCACCGGTGGAACCGCCGCCCTCCAGCTGGAGGCGCAGCAGGGCCGCCTGTTCCCGCAGTTGGCAGTTCTTCGTGTAGAGCTCGACGAAGACCGAGACCTTGGCGCGCAGCACCCACGGGTCGAACGGCTTCGAGATGTAGTCCACCGCTCCCGCCGCGTAACCGCGGAAGGTGTGGTGCGGACCGTGGTTGATCGCGGTGAGGAAGATGATCGGGATGTCCCGGGTCCGTTCGCGCCGCTTGATGTGCGCGGCGGTTTCGAATCCGTCCATGCCCGGCATCTGGACATCCAGCAGGATGACCGCGAAATCGTCCGTCAGCAGCGCTTTGAGCGCTTCCTCCCCCGACGACGCCCGGACCAGTGTCTGATCGAGCGCGGAGAGGATGGCCTCCAGCGCCAGCAGATTCTCCGGCCTGTCGTCGACCAGGAGGATCTTGGCCTTCTGCACCATGCCCTGTCCTCCTCGCCCCGGCATGGGGCCTCCCCGGCTCCTGGCTCCGGCATGTGCGCCGGGCCCCGCCCCAGAGGACGGCATCCTTGCGCCGTCCGTCCTTGTGCCGGTCATCGTAGCCCCAGTCCCGAGATCGCCACACCCTGTCACCAAGATGTCACTGTGCACGAAGCGGAAACGTGATGGGAGGGCAGAAGGTTCCCCTTGTGCCCTCCGATCACTGCTCTGCCGCCGATCAGTTACCGCGCATGTGCTGTTCCATGACCGACAGTAGGTAGTCGGGTTCGACCGGCTTGGTCACGTAGTCGGAAGCCCCGGAGTCGATGGCCTTCTCCCGGTCCCCCTTCATCGCCTTCGCCGTCAGCGCGATGATCGGCAGCCCCGCGAACTGCGGCATCCGCCGGATCGCGGAGGTCGTCGCGTACCCGTCCATCTCCGGCATCA
This sequence comes from Streptomyces sp. NPDC059564, assembly GCF_042735575.1. Taxonomy (NCBI): domain Bacteria; kingdom Bacillati; phylum Actinomycetota; class Actinomycetes; order Kitasatosporales; family Streptomycetaceae; genus Streptomyces; species Streptomyces sp. NPDC059564. Next base: position 62,255 of record NZ_JBHWBP010000008.1, read on the forward strand.
TGATGTCCATCAGCACGACCGCCACGTCGTCGTGCTGCTCCAGGACCTCGATGCCCTCCCGCCCGTTCTCGGCGTAGAGCACCGCGAGGCCGTGCTGCTCCAGCACGCTCGTCAGGGCGAAGACGTTGCGTACGTCGTCGTCCACGATCAGCACCCGCTCGCCGTGGAAGTCGTACGTGCGCGGGGCCGCCACGGCCGGCTCCTGCAGGTCCCAGGGCTCCCCGTACGGCTGCCCCGGCACCTCGGCGCGCGGCGCCGCGTCGCTCAGCTGCTTGCGGCGGCGCCGGAACAGCGCCGAGGAGCCCTGCCCGGCGGGCTCGGCCGCCGGCAGCGCCTGGCGCACCGGAGCCTGCGCCAGGGGCGCGGGAGCCTGCTGCGGCGCGGGCGGCGCATCCTCGGCCGCCCTGCGGTAGTCCCCGCGCGCGCCGCCGGGCGTGGGCGGCGCGTACCCCTGCGGCGGCAGCTCGCTGGGGTGCAGCGGCAGGTACAGGGTGAAGGTCGAACCCCGCCCGGGCTCGCTGGCGGCGTGGATCTCCCCGCCCAGCAGGCGTGCGATCTCCCGGCTGATGGACAGCCCGAGGCCCGTGCCGCCGTACTTCCTGCTCGTCGTGCCGTCGGCCTGCTTGAACGCCTCGAAGATCACCAGCATCTTGCTCGCCGCGATCCCGATCCCGGTGTCGGTCACCGAGAAGGCGATCAGGTCGCCGTCCGCCTCGCGCAGCGAGCCGGCCTCCAGCAGCTGCTCCCGGATCGCCGTCGGAACGTCGCCGCCCGCGGGCCGGATCACCAGCTCCACCGCCCCGTTGTCGGTGAACTTCACCGCGTTGGACAGCAAGTTGCGCAGCACCTGCAGGAGGCGCTGCTCGTCGGTGTGCAGGGTGGCGGGCAGTTCCGGGGAGACCCGTACCGAGAAGTCCAGGCCCTTCTCCGCGGTCAGCGGCCGGAAGGTGGCCTCCACGTAGTCCACGAGCTGGACCAGCGCGATCCGGGTCGGGGAGACGTCCATCTTCCCGGCCTCGACCTTGGACAGGTCGAGGATGTCGTTGATCAGCTGGAGCAGGTCGGATCCCGCGCCGTGGATGGTCTCCGCGAACTCGACCTGCTTGGGCGAGAGGTTCTCGTCCGCGTTGTCGGCGAGCAGCTTGGCCAGGATCAGCAGCGAGTTGAGCGGGGTGCGCAGCTCGTGCGACATGTTCGCGAGGAACTCGCTCTTGTACCGCATCGAGACCGCGAGCTGCTCGGCGCGCTCCTCCAGGACCTGCCGGGCCTCCTCGATCTCGGTGTTCTTCACCTCGATGTCGCGGTTCTGCTGGGCCAGCAGCTCGGCCTTCTCCTCCAGTTCGGCGTTGGCGGCCTGGAGCGCCTTCTGCCGGTTCTCCAGCTCGTCGGAGCGCTCGCGCAGCTGCTCGGTCATCTCCTGCGACTGCTTGAGGAGCATCTCCGTCTTGGAGTTGACGGAGATGGTGTTGACGCTCGTACCGATCATCTCGGCGATCTGGCTGAGGAAATCCTTCTGGATCTGCGTGAAGGGCGTGAAGGAGGCCAGCTCGATCACGCCGAGCACCTTCCCCTCGAACAGCACCGGCAGCACGATCACGTGCGCGGGCGGCGCCTCGCCGAGCCCCGAGGAGATCCTCAGGTAGCCGGGCGGGGTGTTCTCGACCAGGATCGTCCGCTTCTCCTCGGCGACCGTCCCGATCAGCCCCTCCCCGGGCCGGAAGGAGGTGGGCATCTGACCGCCCGCGTAGGCGTAACTCCCGCGCATCCGCAGCTCGTACGAGCCCTCGCCGGGCCCGTCCGTCCCGATCTCGGTGCTGCCGCCGGTGGGCAGCGCGAGGAAGAACGCGCCGTGCTGCGCGGAGACCACCGGGGTCAGCTCGCTCATGATCAGCGAGGCGACGTCGTCCAGTTCCCGGCGGCCCTGCATCAGGGCGGAGATCCGGGCGAGGTTGCCCTTGAGCCAGTCCTGTTCCTTGTTGGCCAGGGTGGTGTCGCGCAGGTTCACGATCATCGTGTTGATGTTGTCCTGCAGGACCTGGATCTCGCCCGCCGCGTCCACGTCGACCTTCAGGCTCAGGTCGCCCCGGGTCACCGCGGTGGCCACGGCCGCGATGGCGCGCACCTGCCGGGTGAGGTTCCCGGCCATCTCGTTCACGGACTCGGTGAGGTCCCGCCAGGTGCCGTCCACGTCCCGGACCCGGGCCTGGCCGCCCAGGATGCCCTCGGTGCCCACCTCGCGGGCCACCCGGGTCACCTGGTCGGCGAAGGAGGACAGCTGGTCGACCATCGTGTTGATGGTGGTCTTGAGCTCCAGGATCTCGCCGCGCGCGTCGATGTCGATCTTCTTGGTCATGTCGCCCTTGGCGATGGCGGTCGTGACCATGGCGATCTGCCGCACCTGACCGGTGAGGTTGGAGGCCATGAAGTTCACCGAGTCGGTGAGGTCCTTCCACGTCCCGGAAACGCCCGGCACGTGCGCCTGACCGCCCAGCCGGCCCTCCGTACCCACCTCGCGGGCCACGCGCGTGACCTCGTCCGCGAAGGAGGACAGGGTGTTGACCATCGTGTTCACGGTGTCGGCGAGCTGCGCGACCTCGCCGCGCGCCTCGACGGTGACCTTCTTCGTCAGATCGCCGTTGGCGACCGCCGCCGAGACCTGCGCGATCCCGCGCACCTGGGCCGTCAGGTTCCCGGCCATGGTGTTCACGTTGTCGCTGAGGTCCTTCCAGATGCCGGTCACCCCGCGCACCCGGGCCTGGCCGCCGAGGATGCCCTCGGTGCCCACCTCACGGGCCACCCGCGTCACCTGCTCCGCGAACGACGACAGCTGGTCCACCATCGTGTTCACGGTGGTGACGAGTTCGAGGATCTCGCCCTTGGCGTCGACCGTGATCTTCTTCGACAGGTCGCCCATGGCGACCGCCGTGGTCACCTCGGCGATGTTGCGCACCTGCGAGGTCAGGTTGTTCGCCATGAAGTTGACGGACTGGGTGAGGTCCTTCCAGGTGCCGGAGACCCCCTTCACCTCGGCCTGACCACCGAGGATGCCCTCCGTGCCCACCTCACGGGCCACGCGGGTCACCTGCTCCGCGAAGTTCGAGAGCTGGTCGACCATCGTGTTGAGGGTGTTCTTCAGCTCCAGGATCTCGCCGCGCGCGTCCACGTCGATCTTCTGCGACAGGTCACCGCGCGCCACCGCCGTCGCGACCTGCGCGATGTTGCGCACCTGCGAGGTCAGGTTCCCGGCCATGCCGTTCACCGAATCCGTCAGGTCGCGCCACACGCCGGCCACGCCCGGCACCTGCGCCTGACCGCCGAGGCGGCCTTCCGTACCCACGTCCCGGGCGACCCGGGTCACCTGCTCGGCGAAGGCCGACAGCTGGTCCACCATCGTGTTGATGGTGTTCTTCAGCTCCAGGATCTCGCCCCGGGCGTCCACGTCGATCTTCTGCGACAGGTCACCGCGCGCCACCGCCGTGGTCACCTGTGCGATCTGGCGCACCTGCGAGGTCAGGTTCCCGGCCATGAAGTTGACCGAGTCGGTCAGCTCCTTCCAGGTGCCGGACACCCCCTCCACCCGTGCCTGACCGCCGAGGCGGCCTTCCGTACCCACGTCCCGCGCCATCCGCGTGACCTGGTCGGCGAAGGACGACAGCTGGTCCACCATCGTGTTCACGGTGTTCTTCAGCTGGAGCATCTCGCCGGAGACGTCGACGGTGACCTTCTGCGACAGGTCGCCGTTGGCCACCGCCGTCGTCACCTGGGCGATGTTGCGGACCTGTCCGGTGAGGTTGCGGAAGGCCGTGTTCACCGAGTCGGTGAGGTCCTTCCACGTCCCGGCGGCTCCGGGCACCTGCGCCTGGCCGCCCAGCTCGCCCTCCACGCCGACCTCACGGGCCACACGCGTCACTTCGGCGCCGAAGGACTGGAGCTGGTCCACCATCGTGTTGACGGTGTTCTTCAGCTCCAGCATCTCGCCGGCCACATCGACGGTGACCTTCTGCGACAGGTCGCCGTTCGCCACCGCCGTCGTCACCTGCGCGATGTCGCGCACCTGCGTGGTCAGGTTCCGGAAGACCGTGTTCACCGAGTCGGTGAGGTCCTTCCACGTCCCGGCCGCGCCGGGCACCTGCGCCTGACCGCCCAGCAGGCCCTTCGCCCCGACCTCGCTGGCCACGCGCGTGACCTCGTCCGCGAAGGTCCGTAGCGTTTCGGTCATCTGGTTGATCGTTTCGGCCAGCTGCGCCACCTCGCCGCGCGCGCTGACCCGCACCTTCTGCGACAGGTCACCGTTCGCCACAGCGGTCGTGACCTGCGCGATGCCCCGCACCTGGGCCGTCAGGTTCCCCGCCATCGTGTTGACGGAGTCGGTCAGGTCCTTCCACACGCCCGCGACCCCGGGCACCTTCGCCTGGCCGCCCAGCTCGCCCTCCGTACCCACCTCGCGGGCGACGCGGGTCACCTCCGAGGAGAAGGACGACAGCTGGTCCACCATGGTGTTCACGGTGTTCTTCAGCTGGAGCATCTCGCCGGCCACGTGCACCGTGACCTTGCGCGACAGATCTCCCTTGGCCACCGCCGTCGTGACGAGAGCGATGTCACGCACCTGAGCGGTGAGCCGGTACGCCATCGTGTTGACGGAGTCGGTCAGATCCTTCCAGGAACCCGACATGCCGCGCACCTGGGCCTGGCCACCGAGCTTGCCCTCGGTACCCACCTCCAGCGCCACCCGCGTCACCTCGTCGGTGAACGCCGACAGCTGGTCGACCAGGTTGTTGACCGTCCGCCCGACCTTCAGGAACTCCCCGCGCAGCGGATGCCCGACCCCCTCCGCGGTCTGCGTCCGCAGGTCCATCCGCTGGTCCAGGTCACCCTCGGCCACCGCCGACAGCACCCGGCCCACCTCGGACACCGGCCGGGCGAGATCGTCGACCAGCTGGTTCGAGGCGTCGATCGCGGCCGCCCAGGAACCCTCGCAAGCGCCTGTTTCCAGCCGTTCGCTCAGCTTGCCTTCGCGGCCCACCATCCGCCGGACCCGGGACAGCTCCCCGGTCAGGTGGAGGTTCCGGTCGGCGACCTCGTTGTAGACGGCGGCGATCTCCGCCATCACGCCTTCGCCGGACACCGTCAGCCGCTTGCGGAAGTTACCGTCCCGCATCGACACCAGGGCCGTGAGCAGCCGGTTCAGCGCGGCGGTATCGACTTCCGTCGTGCCGCCCCGCCGGGACCGACCGCCCTTCGGTCGCGTTCCCGTACGCCGCACCGCTGCGCCAGACTCCACCGTGTCCCTCCCGAAAGGGTCGACCGCTGTTCCACCGGACATCCGGCCGTCCAAGACCGGTACTCCAAGACTGCCCAGTGTTTCACCCCGGTCCAACCAGGCCATAACACTCCGGCACCATCGCACACCCGCCGCACCCCGCGGGTGGAATCCCGGACGTCGGCTCCTCGCGACCGCGAAGGTAAGTAACCTGGCTCCGATGTCCCACCGCGTCGAAGGAGACTTGTGATCACGGCACGGGCGGCTGCCAGTTTCGATCCTCAAGGGCGCTCGGTCGCCGCCGCCCGCGCGTTCGTCCGCGACACCCTGCAGGGCTGGGGCTTCGCGGACATCGTCGACGACGCGGTGGTGCTCACCAGCGAGCTCGTCACCAACGCCGTGGTCCATGCCGGAACCCGGGCCGAGGTCCTGTGCCTGCGCGCCGAGGACGGCGTACGCGTCGAGGTCGCCGACCGGTACCCGGAGCGCGAGCTCCCGCTCCAGCACCCCGGCGAGCGCCCGTACGCGGACCCCGACCGCGAGAGCGGCCGCGGCCTGATGCTCTGCGCCGCCCTCGCCACCCGCTGGGGCGTCGAGTACACCGCCACCCACAAACACGTGTGGTTCCGCCTCGACCTCCCGGACCGGCCGGTCGGTACCCGCTCCGCGGGCCCCGTCATCCCCGACCAGATGCTGCCCCTCGCCGACAGCCGGGTCCGCGTCGCCGTCCTCCAGATCGACTCCGCCGACACCGTCTCCGCCTGGAACGAGGACGCCGAGCACATCTTCGGCTACCCCGCCGAGAAGGCCCTCGGCCGCCCGCTCACCGAACTCGCCGCCTGGCCGCAGACCCCCGGCACGGGCACCGGCGTCGCCGAGGCCCTGCGCCTGTCCCGCTGGGAGGGCAGCTACGGCATCCGCGCCGCCGACGGCCGCGTCATCCCCGTCTACGCCTCCCACCTGCGGGTCCGCGACGCCCACGGCGAGCCCTCCATCGTCTGCCTCCTCGTCCACGACGACGAGCGCGCCCTGCTCCAGACCCCCACCCGGGTCCCCTCCTCCGACGGCGGCCCGCACACCGAGCCGCGCCAGGCGGACCCCTTCGAGGTGTTCATCGGCTCCCCCGCCCCCGACGACCTCGACGGCCTGCTCCAGCGCACCGTCGAACGGGCCCGTGACATGCTCGACGCGGATGCCGCCTTCCTGCTCCTGGCCACGGACGACGAGACCGAGCTGGAGGTCCGCGCGACCACCGGCCTGCCCTCCACCCGCCAGCGCTTCGCCCGCGTACCCGTCGAGGCCGGCACCAACCGCTACGGCTCCGCCCGCATGCCCGCCGTCCACGACGACCTCGCCGCCGTCCCCGGAGCCGTCCCGCTCCTGGAGGCCACCGGCATGCGCTCCGTGATCACGGTCCCCCTCAAGGTCGAGGGCCGCCTCACCGGCTCCCTCGGCGTCGCCGCCGAGAGCCCCGGCCGCTACTCCAACGAGGAGGCCCTGCGCCTCCAGTTCGCCGCCGACCGCATCGCCCTCGCCGTCGAGTCCGCCCGGCTCGGCGAGCTCGAACGGCTGCGCCGCGGCTCCCTCTCCTTCCTCGTCGAGGCCTCCGACCTGCTCGCCGGCACCCTCGACCGGGACCAGACCCTGGCCCTGATGGCCCAGATGACCGTCCCCACCCTGGCCACCTGGTGCGCCGTCTACACCATCGCCGACCAGGCCTCCGACCCCTTCCTCGCCTACGTCCTGCACGAGGACGAGGAACACATCGACGGTCTGAAGGCCCTCCTCTCCCGGGTCAGCCCGCCCGAACCGGTCCGCGAGGCCGGCGCCCGCCCCTGGACGGCCGCGGCCACCGCGGTGGGCGGCGATTCCGTCGTGCTGCCCCTCCTGGCGCGCAACCGCGTGATCGGCATGCTCACCCTGGGCAAGCCGCGCGAGGAGCACTTCCGCCAGGAGATCCTCGAACTGGCCGACGACCTCTCGCGCCGGGCCGCCCTCGCCCTCGACAACGCCCGCCTCTACTCCGAGCGCACCGCCATCAGCCGCTCCCTCCAGCGCAGCCTGCTGCCGCCCGGCTCCCCCGCCGTCCCCGGCATGGAGGTCGAGGTCATCTACCGCGCGGCCGGCGAGGGCAACGAGGTGGGCGGCGACTTCTACGACGTCTTCCCGATCCGCGACGGCGTGTACGGCTTCGCCATCGGCGACGTCTGCGGTACGGGCCCCGAGGCGGCCGCCGTCACCGGCCTGGCCCGCCACGCCCTGCGCCTGCTGGCCCGCGAAGGGCTGGGCGCCCCCGCGGTCCTGGAGCGCCTCAACGCGGCCATCCTCGACGAGGGCGCCCGCAGCCGCTTCCTCACCCTTCTGTACGGCGAGCTGCACCCCCGGCCCGAGGGCGGCGCCCTCATGAAGGTCGTCTGCGCGGGCCACCCGCTCCCCCTGCGCCTGCGCCCGAACGGCCAGGTCACCGCGGCCGCCGAACCCCAGCCCCTGCTCGGCGTGATCGAAGACCTCGACCTCTATGAGCAGACCCTGACCCTGGAACCGGGCGACGTCCTGCTCTGCGTCACGGACGGCGTGACGGAACGCCGAGAGGGCACGCGCATGCTCGGCGACGACGGCCTCGCCGAGGTCCTCACCACCTGCACCGGCCTCACGGCCGGCGCGGTCGCCTCCCGCATCCTGCGCGCGGTGGAACGCTTCGCTGCGGAACCCGCCTCGGACGACATGGCCATCCTGGCCTTCCGCGTCCCGGGCCAGCGCACCGGCGACTGACCACCCCGCCCTCGGGGCGCCGCCCGCCACGGGCAGGCGCAACACGGGGGCACAACGCAAAAAAGGCCCCCGCCAACAGGCGGGGGCCTTTCTTATTGGAGCCCTTTAACGGAATCGAACCGTTGACCTTCTCCTTACCATGGAGACGCTCTACCGACTGAGCTAAAAGGGCGGGTTGTTCGGCGGCGTCCTACTCTCCCACAGGGTCCCCCCTGCAGTACCATCGGCGCTGAAAGGCTTAGCTTCCGGGTTCGGAATGTAAACCGGGCGTTTCCCTAACGCTATGACCACCGAAACACTATGAAGTTAACCAACCGGGCATGGACACGGTTCGTTACTTCAGAACTAACACAGTGGACGCGAGCAACTGAGGACAAGCCCTCGGCCTATTAGTACCAGTCAGCTCCACCCGTTACCGGGCTTCCACATCTG
>NZ_JBHWBP010000009.1:0-69883 GCF_042735575.1 Streptomyces sp. NPDC059564
GCGCCGGACCGGCCCTTTCCCCGTACGCCTACGAGGCGAAGCGGACCCGGCCGCCTATCTCGACGGTGCCGTCGGGGCCCGGGGCGGTGAGGATCTGCGAGCCGGCGCCCTGGGTGATGTTCAGGGCGCGGTTCAGCTGGGCCGTCAGCAGGATCGCCGCCGAGCCGGTGGCCTCGTCCTCGGCGATGGCCCCGTCCGGGCGGCGCGGGAAGCCCCGGGCACGGATCCGGCCCGCTGCCTCGTCCTCCCAGGCCCACGCGTACAGCCAGCCCTCGCCGGGCGGCGGGGCGGGCAGGGCGTCGACCTCGGCGGCGCTCGCGTACTGCTCGGTGCGCTTGCCGGTCACCCACTCGGGGCGGGCCGTGATCCAGGTGAACTCCCCGTCGCCGCGGGCCCATACGGATCCGGCGGGCGGCTGGAGCTCCTCTATGTCGAGCAGCCAGGCGACGCCGACCAGCGGATGTCCCGCGAAGGACATCCGGGTGCCGGGCGTACGGATGTCGACGACCCCGCGCTCGGGGTCGTCGACGAACACCGTTTCGCTGTAGCCCAGTTCGGCGGCGAGGGCCTGCCGGTCCGCGTCGTCCGGGCAGGTCCGGCCGTCGCGGACGACTCCGAGCAGGTTGCCGAACCGGCCGTCACCCGCGCAGAAGACCTTGATGACATCGAGATCGTTCACCCGGGCATTCAAACACGGGTCAGTTCCCGGCCGTGCGGCGGCGGCGGGCGATGTACACCGCGCCCGCGCCGGCCGCGATCACCGCGCCGGAGGTGCCGAGCAGGGCTCCGGCCGGGATCTCGGCGCCGGTGGAGGCGAGGTTCCCGCCGACGGAGCCGCCGGCCGAACCGCCGCTGGTGGCGCCGCCCGTGGTGCCGCCCGTACCGCCGGTGGTGCCGGTGCCGCCCGTGGTTCCGGTGGTGCCGGTGGTGCCGGTGCCGCCCGTCGTGCCGGTGCCGCCGGTGGACGGGAGGGTGACGTCCTTGTCCGTGCCCACCGCGAGGTTGATGTCGTCGAGGCGCACGCCGGTCTCGTACATGGGCTTGCCGTTGTACGAGAACGCGGCCGCGCCCTCGGCGGTGAGGGCGGCGCGGACGCCGTTCAGGGCGAGGACCTTGTTCTGCGTCTTGTAGTCCGTCTTCGGCAGGCTGAGGGCGGCGAAGGGGACGTCCTTCTTGGTGCCGTCGGGGGTGGTGACGTCCAGGACCAGGGTCCCCTTGTCGCCCTCGGCGTTGACGCGCACGTTGGCGAAGGTCATGTCGATGCCGTGGTCGGCGCGCTGGAAGCGCAGGTTGCCCTCGAAGGAGACGTTCAGCTTCTGCTTCTTGGTGTCCAGCTCGCCCTTGCCGAAGGCGAAGGAGAAGCTTTCGCCGTCCTTCGCGGCCCCGCCCGCCGGGGTCACGCTGGTCACGTACGAGCGGAGGGTCTCCTTCACGCCCCAGCGCAGCCTGCCCGCGAGGAGCTGCTGCGCGCCGTCCGCCGGGACCGAGGGCTTCACGGAGGTGCTCGGGGAGGTGCTCGGGCTGGTGCTCGTGCTCGGGGAGGTGCTGGGCCGGGGCTCCTCGAACTCGACGTTGACGGTGAGCGGGTCGCCGGCCAGCTTCTCGTAACGGGTCGCACCGAGCGCGTCCGCGGTTTCCTTGGTGAGGACGGTCGCCAGCTTCTCCATCGGCGGCTTGCCGAAGGCGACGTTCGCGAGCGGGACGTCCTGGTCGGTCTTCCCGTCCTTGGTGACGTCGGCGGTGACCTGCTTGGTGCCGGTGTCGACGCGGAAGTCCGAGAGCTTGACCTCGAAGCCGTGGCCGACGGGCCGGGCGGGCGAGGAGAAGGTGACGCTGCCCTTGAAGGCCGCCTTCAGGACGCTGCCGCCGGCCAGGTCGTACTCGCCGGTGGCCTCGCCGAACCGCAGGCTGCCGTCCGCGTTGGCCTTGGCGCCGTCGGCGACGGTGATGGTGCCCTTGGCCGCGCCCGTCACGTACGCGCGGTAGTCGGCGAGCAGGCCCCAGTCGAGGGTGCCGCCGATGACCTTCATCGGGGCGGTCGGAGCCTCGCCGGCCTGCGGCGGGGCCCCGACGGGACCCGCGGCGGTCGCGGGCAGGACGAACGCGGTGGTGCCGAGGGCCGCGGCGGTGAGGATGGCGGCCGCGACGGCGATCGGGCGACGGTGGGACGACATGGGTGGGAACTCCTGAGGGTCCGGGAGGGGAAGGGACGGTGGGGCGGGGCGGCGGCGCTACGGCGCGTCGGTGGCCGCGGGCGCCCCGGGGGCGGCCGCGGCGCCGGCCGCCTTGGTGCGGCGGGCCCGCATGACCAGGAAGGCCGCGCCGCCGGCCAGGACGAGGACGGCCACGGCCAGGGCGAGGTACAGCCCGGTGTCCGAGGAGTCCTTCGCCCGCGCGGCGGCGGGAACGGGCGAGGCGGGAACGGGCGCGGCGGAGGGCGGGGCGGCCGGGGACGCGGGCGCCGGGGAGGCCGTGGAGCCCAGGTCGGGCAGGGCCGGCAGCCGCGCGTCGGCGTCCAGGGCGATGGCGAGGGAGACGGGGTCCATCTCCGTGCCCGTCCGGTACATGGAGTTGAAGGCCTGGGCGCCGCCCTCGGTGAGGGTGGCCGGGGCTTCGGTCAAGGTGGCGAGCTTCCCCTCGGTCTTCAGGCCCTTGGCGTCGAACGCGACGAGCGCCACGGCGTCCTTCGTCTGCCCGCCGGTGGTCACGTCGGCGGACAGGACGCCCTTGCCGTTCTCGATCGTGACGCTCACCTTGCCGAAGGTGAGGTCGAGATGGGCGCCGGTGAAGTGGACCGTACCCGCGAACGCGGCGTCCAGGGTGCCCTTCTGGCCGTCGTAGGTCCCCTTGCCCTGTGGGAAGCGGAACCGCGCGCCGCCGTCCTGGGCGCCGTCGGTCAGGGTCCACTCGCCCTGGCCGATGGAGCCGGTGACGTACTCGCGGAAGGTGCGGCGCACGCCCCAGTCCACGGCTGCGTCGGCGAACCCGCCCTGCGTCCGCGGCTCCTGCGCGGGGGCGCTCGGCGGCTGCGGGGGCTGCTGGGCGCCGTCACCGGCGGCCGGGTCCTTGACGTCGGCGGACAGGGAGACGGGGTCGAGGGCGGCGCCGGCCTGGTAGTAGCCGGCGAAGGCCTTGGCGCCCTGCGCGGTGAGGGTGGCGGGGATGCCGCTCAGGGCGATGGGGGTGCCGCCGCCCTTCGTGTTCACGCCGCCGAGGCCGAGCGTGGCGAAGGGGACCTGCTCCTCGCTGGTGACGGCGCCGGTGTCCTTGGCCTTGCTGGAGACGTCCGCGTAGAGGGTGCCGCTGCCGCCGGAGATCCGGACGGTGGGGCGGCTGACCGTCATGTCGAGCTCGTGGGACCCGTCGGGCTTCTGGTGGCCCTGGAAGGTCACCCCGCCGGAGAAGGAGGCGTTGAACTCCCCGGAGCCGGGGTCGTAGGAGCCGGTCGCGGAGTGGAAGCGGAACAGGCTGCCCCCGACGGTGGCGGCGCCGTTGTTCAGCTTGAAACCGCCTTTCGCGACAGGCCCCGTGACATAACTCTGGAAGGAGGATTTGATGCCCCAGTCCAGCCGGCCCCCCTGCACGGCACGGCCCGCCGCCTGCGCGGCGGTGGCCGGGAGCAGGGCACCGAGCAGGACCGCCAGTACGGCGACGGCGAGAGCACGGGCGGGTCTTGCGGACATGAAGGTCCCCTCCAGGGTCTAGCAACTTAAGTTAGGCTAACCTAAGCTATCCCGGTCGAGCGGGGAACCCCCGGTGCCGACGGAAAACCACGCTCCAGCTCCCAGTCGGCCGATCAGGACGGTGCCTTCGTGCCCACGCCCGCCGCGTCACGCCGCGTCCCCCGCCTCCCCCGCCTTCCCCGTCTCGCCCTCGCCGTGGCAGCACTGGCACTGGCCGTGACGGGCTGCGGAGGTACGGCCGCCCCCGCGGGCTCCTCCCCCGCCCACGGCGCCCCCGCGCTCCCCGACCGGGTGGAACCCCTCGCGGCGGTCCCGCGGCCGGCGCTGCCGGTGACCGTTCCCTCGGCCGACGGCACGCAGGTCACCGTCGGCTCCGCCGAGCGGGTCATCCCGCTGAGTGGCGGCCTCAACGAGATCGTGCAGACCCTCGGTCTCGGCGGGCAGGTCGTCGCCCGCGACATCACCGCCACCTTCGAACAGGCCGCGTCCCTGCCGGTGGTGACACGTGGACACGACGTCTCCGCCGAGAGCGTCCTGTCGCTGCGTCCGACGCTGGTGCTGGCCGAGGCCACCACCGGCCCGGGCGAGGCCGTCCGGCAGATCCGCGACGCGGGCGTCCCGGTCCTGGTGGTCTCCCCGGCCAAGGCCCTGGAGGACGTGCCGAAACGGATCGACGAGGTCGCCGCCGCCCTGGGCGTCAAGGACGCGGGCACGCAGCTGAAGCAGCGCACCGCGGACCGGATCGCCGCCGCCCGCAAGGACGTTCCGGCGGCCTCCGCGAAGAAGCCGCGCGTGGCCTTCCTCTACCTGCGCGGCACCGCCTCCGTCTACCTGCTCGGCGGCTCCGACTCCGGCGCGGCCTCGCTGCTGGAGGCGGCGGGCGCGGTCGACACCGGCAAGGAGTCCGGACTCGGCAAGGACTTCACCCCGATCACCAGCGAGGCGCTGGCCGCCGCCGCGCCCGACGCGATCCTCGTCATGTCCAAGGGCCTCGCATCGGTCGGCGGCATCGACGGCCTGGTCAGGATCCCGGGCGTCGCCCAGACCCCGGCCGGCATGGACCGCCGGGTGGTCAGCGTCGACGACGGTGTCCTGCTCAACTACGGCCCCCGTACGGACCAGGTGCTTTCCTCGCTGGTCGCGCAGCTCTACGGCAAGGGCGCCTGACGTGACCCTCCCCTACGATCCCCCGCGCGGCGGCGAGGCTGGTTCGTGCGCCCACCAGGCGGACGGCATCAGCCGAAATACAGCCCCGCCGGCGTTCGAGGCGCGGGGTCCGGGGCGGAGCCCCAGGAAGCCGCGCGGCCGCAAGGTCCTGTGGCTCACCGCCGGGCTGGTCGGCAGCCTGCTGGTGCTCGCCCTGCTCTCCGCAGGAGCCGGCGCGTACCGCATCCCCACCGCCGACGTACTCGCCTCCGTCCAGCACCGCACGGGCCTCGGCGGCGCCCCCCTCGACCGGGTCGGGGAGAGCGTGCTGTGGAACGTACGGCTCCCCCGCGTCGTGCTCGCGCTGCTCGTCGGCTCCAGCCTCGGCTGCGCCGGCGCCCTGATGCAGGGGGTGTTCGGCAATCCGCTCGCCGAGCCCGGAGTGATCGGCATCTCGGCGGGCTCCGCCGTGGGCGCGGTCGCCGCCATCGGACTGGGCCTCGGCTTCCTCGGCAACTGGACCATCACCGCCTGCGCCTTCGTCGCGGGGCTGATCACGGTCGGCTCGGTCTACCTGCTGTCCCGCAACGGCGGCCGGACCGAGGTGGTCACCCTGATCCTCACCGGCATCGCCGTCAACGCCTTCGCGGGCGCCCTCATCGGCCTGTTCGTCTTCTTCGCGGACAGCGGCCAGGTCAACCAGATCACCTTCTGGCAGCTCGGCTCCCTCGCCCAGGCCACCTGGCCCAAGGTGCTCGCCGTCCTGCCCTGCGCGCTCGCGGGACTGCTCGTCGCCCCCTTCTACGCGCGCCGCCTCGACCTCCTCTCGCTCGGCGAACGCCCCGCCCGCCACCTCGGGATCGACGTGGAACGGCTGCGCCTGGCCCTGATCCTGGTCGTGGCCCTGCTGACCGCGGCCGCCGTCGCCGTGGCCGGGGTCATCACCTTCGTGGGCCTGCTCGTCCCGCACCTGCTGCGCATGGCGAACGGCCCCGGGCACCGCTTCCTGGTGCCCGGCAGCGCGCTGGCCGGGGCCGTGGTCCTGGCCGCGGGCGATCTGGCCGCCCGGACGGTCGCCGCGCCCGCCGAACTGCCCCTCGGCGTACTGACCGCCCTGATCGGCAGCCCCTTCTTCTTCTGGCTGCTGCGCCGCACCCGCCGCAAACAAGGAGGCTGGGCGTGACCGGTGCGCTGACCGGCCTCGGCGGCCTCTTCACCCGGAACAGGCGGACGGTCCCCGCCCGCCCCGCCCCCGGCGACGCCTACGCGCGGGCCAAGGACCTCCACGTACGGCTCGGGGAGCGCGAGGTGCTCGCCGGGATCGAACTGAGCGCGCACGCGGGCGAGGTGCTGGCCCTGGTCGGCCCGAACGGCGCGGGGAAGTCCACCCTGCTCTCGGCGCTGGCCGCCGACCTGCCCGCCGCCTCGGGGAGCGTACGGATCGACGGGCGCCCCGCGGCCGGCTGGTCGGCGCCCGAACTGGCCCTGCGCCGCGCCGTGCTGCCCCAGTCGGCCGCACTGTCCTTCCCCTTCCCGGTCGCGGACGTGGTCCGGATGGGCCGCGCCCCCTGGGCGGGCACCCCGCTGGCCGGCTCCGACGAGGAGGCGGTGGCCGCCGCGATGGCCGCCACCGAGGTCACGCGTTTCGCCGGGCGGCCCTTCTCCGCCCTCTCCGGCGGCGAGCGGGCCCGGGTCGCGCTGGCCCGCGTACTGGCCCAGCGGGCCCCGCTGCTGCTGCTCGACGAGCCCACGGCGGCGCTGGACCTGCGCCACCAGGAGCTGGTGCTGCGGATCTGCCGGGAGCGGGCCGCGGCCGGGGACGCGGTGGTCGTCGTCCTGCACGACCTCGGGCTGGCGGCGGCCTACGCCGACCGGGCGGCCGTCCTGCACGACGGCCGGATCGCGGTGGCCGGCCCCCCGTCCGAGGTGTTCGAGGACGGACTGCTCACCCGCGTCTACCGGCAGCCGGTGGAGGTGTTCCCGCACCCGCGCACCGGGGCCCCGCTGGTGGTTCCCGTACGGGGAGGGACCAAGGGGGAGCCGGGCGGCGGCCGTTCCGGCGGACGGAACACGGACGGCGACTTGACCAGCGCTTGACCTGCACTTGAGGCTGCCATGGAGGACCCGTGACGGCCTCGTGTCCGGGGTCGGAAGGTGAGAGCTGAATCACTGGACGAGTGGGTATCGGTCAGGTAAGCCTCGGTTAAGTTAGGTCCGCCTCACCCAGCTCCACCCCTTCTCCACTCAGCCTCCACCCTCGCCAGGAGCCCCCATGCGTCCCGCCCGTCTCACCGTCCTCGCCGCGGCCGCTGTGGTCGCCACACTCACCGCCGTCACCGGCTGCGCGGAGAAGAGCGACAAGGGCGGGGACGGCGCGATCCACGTGAACGCGACGGACACCGCCTGCGAGCTCTCCAAGACGGAGTTCCCGGCCGGCAAGGTCTCCATCGAGGTCGAGAACAAGGGCTCCAAGGTCACCGAGCTCTACGTGCTCTTCCCGGACGACCGCATCGTCGCCGAGCGCGAGAACATCGGCCCGGGCACCAAGGCCACCATCACCGCCGAGATCAAGGCGGGCGAGTACGCGTTCGCCTGCAAGCCCGGCATGAAGGGTGACGGCATCCGCACCCAGGTCAAGGCCACCGGCCAGGGCGGCGGCGAGAAGCGCAGCCCCGAGCTGGACGCCGCGGTCGCCTCGTACCGCAAGTACGCGCAGGAGCAGGCCGACGAGACCCTGCCGAAGGCCCAGGCCTTCGCCGACGCCGTGAAGGCCGGCGACCTGGAGGCGGCGAAGAAGGCGTACGCGCCGTCGCGCCTGGGCTGGGAGCGCACCGAGCCGGTCGCCGAGTCCTTCGGCGACATCGACCCGAAGGTCGACGTCCGCGAGGACGGCCTGGAGGCCGGCCAGGACCCGGCCAAGGACTGGACGGGCTGGCACCGCCTGGAGAAGTCCCTGTTCCAGGACGGCAAGATCACCGACGGCGACAAGAAGCTCGCCGACACCCTGATCACCGACCTGACCGACTGGCAGAAGAAGGTCGGCCAGGCGGAGATCACCCCGACCTCCATGGCCAACGGCGCCAAGGAGCTGCTCGACGAGGTCGCCACCGGCAAGGTGACGGGCGAGGAAGAGCGCTACTCGCACACCGACCTCGTCGACTTCAAGGCCAACCTCGAAGGCGCCCAGAAGGCGTACGAGCTCCTCAAGCCGACCGCCCAGAAGAACGACGCGGAGCTGGTCAAGCAGCTCGACACCCAGTTCGCGGCCCTGAGCACGCTCCTGGACAAGTACCGCGCCGACAAGAACGGGTACGAGTTCACCTCCTACGACAAGGTCGCCGACGCTGAGCGCAAGGAGCTCTCGGACGGGGTCAACGCCCTGGCCGAGCCGCTCTCCAAGCTCGCCGCCGCGGTCGCCAAGTAATCACGGTCACGGAGAAGTGGGAGCGAAGATGACCGACCAGACGTCCCAGGAGCCCGAGGACACCGCCACCGAGCCCTCACGGCGTTCCGTGCTGGGCTGGGGCGGAGCCGGTCTCGCGCTCGGCGCCGCCGCGGCCGGCGGCGCGGTCGCCGCGTTCAACGGCAGTTCGGACATCGCACCGGCGGCCTCCGCCGGTGCGGCCGTGCCGTTCCACGGCGAGCACCAGGCGGGCATCGCGAGCGCCGTCCAGGACCGGCTGCACTTCGCGGCCTTCGACGTGAAGACGAAGGACCGCGCCGAGCTGGTCAAGCTCCTGAAGGACTGGACCGAGGCGGCCCGCCGGATGACGGCCGGACAGCCGGTCGGCGAGGGCGGCTTCGGCGGCCTCCCGGAGGCCCCGCCGGACGACACGGGCGAGGCGCTGGGCCTGAAGGCCTCCCGGCTCACCCTGACCATCGGCTTCGGCCCGGGCCTCTTCGCCAAGGACCGCTTCGGCCTGGAGGGCAAGCGCCCCGAGGCCCTGGTGGAGCTGGAAGCCTTCCCCGGCGACAACCTCGACGCGGCCCGCTCCGGCGGCGACCTGTGCGTCCAGGCCTGCGCCGACGACCCGCAGGTCGCGGTGCACGCCATCCGCCAGCTGGCCCGCATCGGCTTCGGCAAGGTCGCGGTGCGCTGGTCGCAGCTCGGCTTCGGCAAGACCTCGTCCACCACCCCGGACGCGCAGACCCCGCGCAACATGATGGGCTTCAAGGACGGCACCCGGAACATCGCGGGCACCGACACCGCGGCCCTCGACAAGCACGTGTGGGTCGGCGCGAACGAGGGCGGCGGCTGGCTGGCCGGCGGCTCGTACCTGGTCGCCCGCCGCATCCGGATGCACATCGAGACCTGGGACCGGACCTCCCTGCAGGAGCAGGAGGACGTCTTCGGCCGCGACAAGGGCGAGGGCGCGCCCGTCGGCAAGTCCAAGGAGCGCGACGAGCCCTTCTTGAAGGCGATGAAGCCGGAGGCGCACGTACGCCTCGCGCACCCGGACTCCAACGACGGCGCGACGATCCTGCGCCGCGGCTACTCCTTCACCGACGGTACGGACGGCCTCGGGCGGCTCGACGCGGGGCTGTTCTTCCTGGCCTACATGCGGGACGTCCGCAAGGGCTTCGTGCCGATCCAGCGGCAGCTCGCCAAGAACGACGCGCTCAACGAATACATCCAGCACGTGGGTTCGGCCGTCTTCGCCGTCCCGCCGGGCGTCCGCGACAAGGACGACTGGTGGGGCCGGACGCTGTTCGCGTAGTCCCCGCCGGAGAGGAAACGCCGTGTTCGGCAACTATCTGATCGGCCTGCGCGAAGGCCTGGAGGCCAGCCTCGTCGTCTGCATCCTCGTCGCGTACCTGGTGAAGACGGAGAACCGGGCCGCGCTGCGTCCCGTGTGGCTCGGCATCGGCATCGCCTGCGCCATCTCGCTGGCGTTCGGCGCCCTGCTGACCTTCGGGACGCAGGAGCTGACCTTCGAGGCGCAGGAACTGCTGGGCGGCAGCCTGTCGATCATCTCGGTCGGTCTGGTGACGTGGATGGTCTTCTGGATGAAGCGCACCGCGCGGCACCTGAAGGGCGAGCTGGAGGGCAAGCTCGACGCGGCCCTCGCGATGGGCACGGGCGCGCTCGTGGCCACCGCCTTCCTGGCCGTGGGCCGTGAGGGCCTGGAGACGGCGCTGTTCGTGTGGGCCTCGGTCCGGGCGAGCGGCGAGGGCTCCTCGGCGCCGCTGATCGGGGTGCTGCTCGGCATCGCCACGGCGATCCTGCTGGGCTGGCTCTTCTACCGGGGCGCCCTGAAGATCAACCTGGCGAAGTTCTTCCGGTGGACCGGCGGCATGCTGGTGATCGTGGCCGCGGGCGTGCTCGCGTACGGGGTCCACGACCTGCAGGAGGCCGGGTTCCTCGGCGGTCTGCGGGACAAGGCCTTCGACATCAGCTCGGCGATCCCGCCGGACAGCTGGTACGGGGTCCTGCTCAAGGGCGTGTTCAACTTCCAGCCCGACCCCACCGTCTACCAGCTGGTGGTGTGGGGCCTGTACCTGGTGGTCGTCCTGGGGCTGTTCCTGGCTCCGGCCGGCTCCGGCCGCGGGTCCGCCGCCCCGGCCCCGGCGAAGCAGTCCGCGGGCACCCCGCCCCGCGGCTGACACCGCATCCGTCCGACGCCCGGCCGCTCCCCCTCACGTTCACGGGGATGCAGCCGGGCGTCTCGCGTTGCCGGTCACCAGAGCCGGTCGACCGTGCCCGGGTGGAGCGGTATCCGGCCGCCGGTCAGGGCCGCCCGGTCCTCGCCGGCTTCCGGGCCGGGGGCGAAGAACGCCGCCAGCACCTCCTTGTCGAAGCCGGGCTCGTCGGTGGCCAGCGGCTCGGCCGGGGTGCCGCCGACCAGGACCGTGCCGGGCAGCCGCTCGAAGCCGGCCGCCTCGTAGAACGGCGCCAGCGGCCGGTCGCAGCTGAACAGGGCCAGGTCCACCGCCGGATCGGCGGCCAGGGCCGCGCGGGCCCCGGCCACCAGGCGGCCGCCGAGCCCCTGTCCGCGCAGCTCGGGCCGGGTCACCACCGCGCTGAGCCCGGCGGCCCGCCGGGTCCGGCCCCCGCAGGGGATCTCCTTGTGCAGCAGGGCCAGGGAGGCGCCGACCGTCCCGGCGTCGTCCACCAGCAGCAGCACGCGCGGCCGCAGCGCGGGATCGTGCCCGGGCGCGCTGCCGGGCCACACCCGCGTCTCGGTGGCCTCGATCTGCGCGGCGAGCGGCGGGGGCAGGGCCTCCTGCGGGTACGAGAGCAGCCGCATCAGGGGATCCGGACGGCCGTGCCGCCGACCCGGACGCGGGGGTCGCCCGCGCGCAGATCCACCGTCAGGACGCCCGGGCGGCCCATGTCCTCGCCCTGCTGGAGGGTGAGCACGGCCTCCTCGGGGACCAGGCCCAGCTCCCGCGCGTACGCCCCGAAGGCGGCCGCGGCGGCTCCGGTGGCGGCGTCCTCGACGACGCCGCCGACCGGGAAGGGGTCGCGTACGTGGAACAGCTCCGGCCCGGCCCGCCACACCAGCTGGACGGTGGTGAGGTCCAGGCGCCGCATCAGCGCCTCCAGCCGGCCGAAATCGTAGTCGAGGTCCGCGAGCCGCTCCCGGCTGCCGGCACCGAGCACCAGGTGGCGGGCCCCGGCGTACGCGATCTTCGGCGGGAAGTCGGCGTCCAGGTCGGCGGCGGGCCAGCGCAGTGCGGCCAGGGCCTCGGCGAGGTCCGGTGCGGAGATCTCCTCGGTGTGCGGTGCGACGCTGGTCAGGGTGGCGCGCAGGACGCCCCCGTCCCCGGCCACCGTGACCGGCACGGTGCCGGCCGGGGTCGCGAAGAGGAGCTCGCCGGGGCCGATCCGCTCGGCCAGCGCCACGGAGGCGGCGACGGTGGCGTGCCCGCAGAAGGAGACCTCCGCCTTCGGGCTGAAGAACCTCAGGGTGAAGGCGCGTCCGGGCTCCCCGCCCAGGTCCTCGGGCGGGGCGGTGAGGAACGCGGTCTCGCTGTAGCCCAGCTCCGCCGCGATGGCCAGCATCCCGGCGTCGTCCAGGGCTCTCGCGTCGAGCACGACCCCGGCGGGGTTGCCGCCTTCGGGGTCGCGGGAGAAGGCGGTGTAGCGCAGTACGGCGGTCGTCGTCGCGTCGGGCGTCGCGTCAGTCGTCATGATCGGCACAACCGGGGGCCCGTCCGCGGCATTCCCCTCGCGGGGCGCGGTTCCCGGCCCCTCAGCCGCGCCCGATGTACGGCATCGCCGTGGCCATCACCGTCGCGAACTGGACGTTGGCCTCCAGCGGCAGCTCCGCCATGTGCAGCACCGTGCGGGCCACGTCGGCGGCGTCCATCACCGGCTCCACCGCGAGCTGCCCGTTGGCCTGCAGGATCCCGCTCCGCATCCGCTCGGTCATCTCGGTGGCCGCGTTGCCGATGTCGATCTGGCCGCAGGCGATCCGGTACGGGCGGCCGTCCAGCGACAGGGACTTGGTCAGGCCCGTCATGGCGTGCTTGGTCGCGGTGTAGGCGACGGAGTTCGGCCGCGGCACGTGGGCCGAGATGGAGCCGTTGTTGATGATCCGGCCGCCCTGCGGGTCCTGGGCCTTCATCATCCGGAAGGCGGCCTGCGCGCACAGGAAGGACCCGGTCAGGTTGACGTCGACCACCTGCCGCCAGGCCTCGTAGGAGATGTCCTCCAGGGGGACCCCGGCCGGGCCGAAGGTGCCCGCGTTGTTGAAGAGCAGGTCGAGCCGCCCGTAGTGCTCCCGGACGCCGGCGAAGAGCGCGGCCACGTCGTCCGGGTCGCTCACGTCCGCCCGTACGGGCAGCACGTCCGCGCCCTCCCCGGCGGCCGCGGCCGTCTCCTCCAGGGGCCCGGTCCGGCGCCCGGCCACGGCCACCGACCAGCCGGCCCCCGCGAGGGCGAGGGCCACGGAGCGGCCGATGCCGGAGCCGGCTCCCGTCACAACAGCGATCTTCTTCAGGCGAGCGTTCATGGGGCCGCAGGCTACGTCACAGCGCACGTCGGGTCCCGGACGTTCCGACAGCTGAGAGCATGGGTCGGTCAGGGGTGCGTAAAGCAGATCAATAGACTGGAGATCCGCATGTCGGAGAGAGGCCCCTCGACGGCCCCCTCGCAGGGCGCCACGCCCGAAATCCCCTCCCCCGCCCCGTCTTCGGCCGTCCCCCTGACGGCCGCGCGCCGCACCGGCCTGCTCGTCACCTTCATCCTGGGCGGGCTCACCGCGCTCCCCCCGCTGTCCATGGACATGTACCTGCCGGCGCTGCCGGAGGTCACCACCGCCCTGGGCAGCCCGGCCGCGACCATCCAGCTCACCCTCACCGCCTGCCTGGCCGGCATGGCCCTGGGCCAGCTCGTCATCGGCCCGATGAGCGACAAGTGGGGCCGGCGGCGGCCGCTGCTGACCGGCATGATCGTCTACGTCCTCGCCACCGCGATCTGCGCCCTGGCCCCGAACGCCGGGCTGCTGATCGGCTTCCGGCTGCTCCAGGGGCTGGC
Organism: Streptomyces sp. NPDC059564; assembly: GCF_042735575.1. Lineage (NCBI taxonomy): Bacteria > Bacillati > Actinomycetota > Actinomycetes > Kitasatosporales > Streptomycetaceae > Streptomyces > Streptomyces sp. NPDC059564. Next base: position 13,312 of record NZ_JBHWBP010000009.1, read on the forward strand.
CGGCGCGGCCGGGATCGTCATCGCGCGGGCCGTCGTGCGCGACCTGTACGACGGGGTCGAGATGGCCCGCTTCTTCTCCACCCTGATGCTCATATCCGGCGTCGCCCCGATCATCGCGCCGCTCATCGGCGGGCAGGTGCTGCGCCTCGCGGACTGGCGGGGGGTCTTCGTCGTGCTCACCGCCGTCGGCCTCGCGCTCACCGTGGTGGTCTGGCGCGGGCTCGGGGAGACGCTCCCGCCCGAGCGGCGGCAGACCGGCGGCGTGGGTTCCGCGCTGCGGACCATGCGGGGGCTGCTGGGCGACCGGGTCTTCGCGGGGTACACCCTGGCGGGCGGCTTCGCCTTCGCGGTGCTCTTCTCCTACATATCCGCCTCGCCGTTCGTGGTGCAGGAGATCTACGGGGCCTCACCGCAGGCCTTCAGCCTGCTGTTCGGCCTCAACTCCGTCGGGCTGATCGTCATCGGCCAGGTCAACGGCAAGCTGCTGGTCGGCCGCGTCAGCCTGGACAAGGCACTGGGCGCCGGTCTCGGGGTCATCACGGTGGCGTCCGTGGCCCTGCTGCTGATGTCCACCAGGGTGTTCGGGGAGGTCGGGCTGGTCCCCGTCGCCGCCGGGCTGTTCGTGCTGATGTCGGCGATGGGCCTGGTGCTGCCGAACACCAACGCGCAGGCGCTGATGCGCACCCCGCACGCCGCCGGATCGGCCTCCGCGCTGCTGGGCACCTCCTCCTTCCTGGTCGGCGCGGTCGCGTCCCCGCTGGTCGGCATCGCGGGCGAGCACACGGCGGTCCCGATGGCCCTGGTCCAGCTGACCTGCTCCCTCCTGGCGGTGACCTGCTTCCTCACGATGTGCCGCCCGTGGCGGGCCACATCCAGCCCCGCCGGCGTTTGAGGCGCGGGGTCCGGGGCGGAGCCCCAGGAAGCCCGGGCTGCGGCGGGGCCGGACCGCCGTAAACTTCGCTGGTGAACGACTCCGCCCCCACCACCGCCGAAAGCCTCCGCCGCGCCCTCGCCGGCCTGCTCGACGGGCTCCCGCCGAAGCAGGCCGCGGCCGCCGTCGAGCGGCTGATCGCCAACTACCGGGGCACCACCCCCACCGACGCCCCCGTCCTGCGCGACCGCTCCGACGTGGCGGCGTACGCGGCCTACCGGATGCCGGCCACCTTCGAGGCCGTCCGGTCCGCGCTGGACGCCCTCGCCGAGGCCGCCCCGCACTGGGTCCCGGGCTCGCACGTGGACGTGGGCGGCGGCACGGGCGCCGCGACCTGGGCGGTCGACGCCACCTGGGACGGGCCCCGTACGACCGCGGTACTGGACTGGGCGGAGCCGGCGCTGGCCCTCGGCCGGGAGCTGGCGGGCCGCTCGTCCTCGGAGGCGCTGCGCGGGGCGGACTGGCGCAGGGCCGTCATCGGCACCGGCATCGGCCTCCCCGACGCCGACCTGGTGACGGTGTCGTACGTGCTCGGCGAACTGACCCCGAAGGCCCGCCACGCGGTCGTCGCCGAGGCGGCCCGCGCCGGGCAGGCGGTGGTGCTGATCGAGCCGGGCACCCCCGAGGGCTACCTCCGCATCCGCGAGGCCCGCGACCAGCTGATCGCGGCCGGGCTGAAGGTGGCCGCGCCCTGCCCCCACGACGGCACCTGCCCGATCGAGGTCGGCCAGGACTGGTGCCACTTCTCGGCGCGGGTCAGCCGCTCCTCCCTGCACCGGCAGGTCAAGGGCGGCTCGCTCCCGTACGAGGACGAGAAGTTCAGCTACGTCGCCGCCACCCGGTTCCCGGTGACGCCGGTCCCCTCCCGGATCACGCGGAAGCCGCAGATCCGGAAGGGGCTCGTCCTGCTGGACCTGTGCGGTCCCGAGGGCGAGGGCCTGACGCGGGCCACCGTCACCAAGCGCCACGGCGACCTCTACAAGGCCGCCCGCGACGCGGACTGGGGTCGCCAGTGGCCGCCCGCGGAGGCCCCGTAGGCCGCTACGGCGCGGGCCGCAGCTCCTGGGTGCAGCACTTCACGCTGCCGCCGCCCTTGAGCAGCTCGCCCAGATCCATCGGCACCGGCTCGAAGCCGCGGTCGCGCAGCGGCTCCAGGAGCCCGGTCGCGGCCTGCGGGAGCAGCACGTGCCGCCCGTCGGAGACCGAGTTCAGGCCGAAGGCCGCCGCGTCCCGGGTGTCCACGATCAGGGCGTCCGGGAACAGCCGCCGCAGAACGGCCTGGCTGCCCGGCGAGAAGGCCGGCGGGTGGTACATGATCTCGTCGCCGTCGAGGACGCACAGCGCCGTGTCCAGGTGGTAGTACCGCGGGTCCACCAGGTCGAGTCCGATGACGGGGCGGCCGAAGAACTCCTGTGCCTCGTCGTGCGAGAGCGGGCTGGAGCGGAAGCCCCGGCCGGCCAGGATGTAGGTGGCGGTGACGGCGAAGTCGCCCTCGCCCTCGTTGACGTGGGACGGCTCGTGGATGTCCGTGAAGCCGTGTTCCCGGAACCAGTCGAGGTGGATCTCCGCCTCGGCGGAGCGCTCCGGGTAGGCGAACCGGGCGCCGAGCACCCGGCCGTCGACGACGAGGGCGCCGTTCGCGGCGTAGACCATGTCGGGCAGGCCCGGGTCGGGTACGAGGGTCTCGACGGTGTGGCCGAGGGAGCGGTAGCGGTCCCTCAGGTCTTCCCACTGGGCGTGTGCGAGGGGCAGGTCCACCGGTTTCGTGGGATCCATCCACGGGTTGATGGAGTACGTGACCTTGAAGTGTGCCGGTGGGCACATCAGGTAGCGCCGGGGTGTGGCGTCTCTGCGCAAAGAAGGCTCCTCACGACTCGTATGTGAAGAGAATCGTCTCTCCTCAAGGGGGACCGCGCAGTGAACTGATGGGGTGGTTTTCAGAATGGCTGGAAGACGAGACGTCTCGCATTGATACGTTGGCTTCATGAGCAAGTCCCCCGACGCCACCCGCCGCAGCGACCGCTCCCGGCGCGCCATCCTCGACGCCGCGCTCGCGCTGGTCGGGGAGGTCGGCTACAACAAGCTGACCATCGAGGCCATCGCCGCCCGCGCGGGCGTCGGCAAACAGACCATCTACCGCTGGTGGCCCTCGAAGGCCGCGGTGCTGCTGGACGCCTCGCTGGCGCTGGCCGGGGAGGCGGCCGTGGAGGGCGGGTGGACCTTCCCCGACACCGGGGACCTGGCGGCCGACCTCAAGACGGTCCTGCGGGCCGCGGTGGACGACTTCGCCGACGAACGGTTCGCGGCTCCCGCGCGCGCCCTCACCGCCGCCGGGGCGACCGACCCGGAGCTGGCGGCCCGCTTCACCGAGCAGCTCCTCGCACCCCAGCTCGCGCTCTACGAGGGCCGGTTGCGCACTGCCCGCGAGGCCGGGCGGCTCCCGGCGGACACCGACCTGCGCCTGATGGTGGAGATGCTGGTGGGGCCGCTGACGTACCGCTGGCTGATGCGGACCGCTCCGCTCGCGCACGCGCACGCGGACGCCCTCGTGGACGCGGTGCTGCGCGGGGTGGGATACGTCACCACCCTCCCGGCCGCCGACCAGGGCTGACCCCCACGGCCGAGAACATATGGCCGAATTCTATGGTTATGTGGGGACCCCGATCGGGGGGTGCGGTCACCCGGGACGCAGGATGGTGGGACCATGGGAGGGTCTTCCGGGGCAACGGTTCGATGTGAGGGGATAGATGGGGTCTGAGTCCGGCCGCGTCAAACGCGGCGAGCAGAGCAGGATTTCCCAGTGGCTGCGCCGCCGCCCGAAACCCGCTCCCGAAGACCCCGGCGCGCTGCGCGAGGCACTCCTGGTGGCCGTGGCCGCCGCCGGACTCCCGGTCGCCCCTGCCGCGCATCCCGCCGGCTACCGATGTTCGTGCGACCGCATCGGCTGTCCCACCCCCGCGCGCCACCCCGTCTCGTTCGCCTGGCAGACCCAGTCGACCACCGACCGCGCGCAGATCGAACGCTGGGCCCGCAACCAGCCCCAGGCCAACTTCATCACCGCCACCGGCATGGTCCACGACGTCCTGGACGTCCCTCTGGAAGCCGGCCGCAGCGCGCTGGAGCGGCTGCTGGCCGCCGGCATCGAGGTCGGACCGGTCGCCGAATCGGGCGGCACGGGCGACCAGGCGCGGATGCTCTTCTTCACGGCGACCCGCGGGACGCCCGAGGACGAGGACGAGTGGTGGCCCTGCGAACTCGACTGCCACCCCGAGACGATGGACGAACACCCCGGCCTGCGGTGGCACTGCCGCGGCAGCTACGTCCTGCTCCCCCCGGCGGCCCTCCCCGGCGAGTTCGCGGTGACCTGGCTGCGCGACATGACGCACCCCCTCCCGGACCCCCTGACCCTCCTGGAAACCCTGACGGACGCCTGCGCCACCTACGCCGGCACCACGGCCCAGACCCCCGCCGCCCTGGCCTGGCCCCTCGGCCACTGACCCCGGCCGGGGCTGATTTCAGCCCCGCCCCATCCAGCCCCGCCAGGGGGCACCTCCCAGCGGTAGCTGGGGGAGTTCGAGGCGCGGGTCCGGGCAGAGCCCAGGGAACGGTGGAAGGGCGGGGCGGGGAGAGCCCCGCGCAGCGGACCCGGGCCAGCGGTCAGTGGATCTGGGTGACGACCACGTCCAGGGACCAGGACTTCGCCGACTTCGCCGGGGCCTGCGCCTCGACGGCGTAACCCAGGTCCCGCAAGGCCGTGACCAGCTCCCCCGGCGTGGCGGGGACCGCGCCGGCCAGGAGCAGGTCCCGTACCAGACGGCCCTTCGTGGCCTTGTTGAAGTGGCTCACCACCGACCGCTTCTCCACCCCGTCCACGATCTGCGCGTGCAGCACCCGCACCGTCGCCGTCCGCCCCGCCGTCTCGCCCTTCGGCTTCCACGCGGACGCGTACGCCGAGGACCGCAGGTCCAGCACCAGCCCGTCGCCCGCCGCCTCCGGCAGCACCGAGGCCATCGGCGTGCGCCAGTACGCGCCCAGCGCGCCGAGCCCCGGCAGCTTGACCCCCATCGAGCAGCGGTACGACGGGATCCGGTCCGTCACCCGCACCGCGCCCCACAGCCCGGAGAACACCAGCAGCGACCGCTCCGCCAGCGCCCGCGCCCCGGCCGGGAGCCCGGCCAGGCCCAGGGCGTCGTAGAGCACCCCGGTGTAGATCTCCCCCGCCGGACGGGCCACCGCCCCGCGCAGCCCCGCGTTCTTCGCGACCTCGCCCCGCAGCCCCTCGCTCAGGCCCAGCACCTCGCGCGCCTTCAGCTCGTCCCCGGAGCACAGCTCGACGAGTTCCTCCAGCACGGCGGCCCGCGCCGCGGCCAGCCCCGGCAGCGACAGGGACCCCGGCTCCAGCGGTGCGCCGGAGCCGCCGGCGGCCTTTCCCTCGGAGGGCGGCAGCAGCACGAGCACGGTGGTTCTCCTTCGACAAGACGCGGCGCAGGGGGTGCGGCCCCCGAGCCAGGGTAGACGGCTCGCCGCGCCGCCCCGGCCCGCCGGTCATACGCTCGACCCATGCCACGCCGTCGCCTGCACATGACCGGAGCGGACGGGGCCGCCCTGCGGACCGCGCTGCGCGCCCTGCGCACGCGGCTGGGCGTGCCCGAAGGGTTCCCGCCCGAGGTCCTCGCCGAGGCCGGGCGGGCCGCCGCCGCTCCCCGCCTCCCGGACCACGACGCCACCGACCTCCCCCTCTTCACCATCGACCCCCCGGCCTCCGTCGACCTCGACCAAGCCATGCACCTGGCGAAGCGCCCGGCCGGCGGCTACCGCGTGCACTACGCCATCGCCGACGTCGCCGCCTTCGTCACCCCGGGCGGCGCCCTCGACGCCGAGGCCCACCGCCGGGTCACCACCCTCTACTTCCCCGACGAACGGGTCCCCCTGCACCCGCCCGTGCTCTCGGAAGGCGCCGCCAGCCTGCTGCCCGACCGGACCCGGCCCGCGCTGCTGTGGCGGCTCGACCTGGACTCCGACGGCCGGGTCGAGACCGCCGAGGTCCGCCGCGCCCTGGTCCGCAGCCGGGCGAAGCTCGACTACGACGGCGTCCAGAAGGCCATCGACTCCGGCACCGCCGAGCCCTCCCTGGCCCTGCTGAAGGACATCGGAACCCTGCGCGAGGTGCTGGAGACCGAACGCGGCGGGATCTCCCTGGACGTCCCCGAACAGGAGGTCGTCGCGCAGGACGGCTCGTACGCACTGGCCTACCGGGCCCCGCTGCCCGCCGACGGCTGGAACGCCCAGATCTCCCTGATGACCGGCATGGCGGCCGCCGACCTGATGCTCGCCTCCGGCACCGGCGTCCTGCGCACCCTCCCCGCCGCCCCCGACGGCGCGGTCGGCCGGCTGCGGCGGGCGGCGACGGCCCTGCGGATCGACTGGCCGCACCACGTCCCGTACGCCCGGCTCGTGCGCTCCCTCGACCCGCACCTCCCGGCCCACGCCGCCTTCCTCCAGGAGTGCACCGCCCTGCTGCGCGGCGCCGGGTACACCGTCTTCACCGGCGGGCAGACCCCGGACCGCGCCCTGCACGCGGCGGTCGCGGCCCCGTACGCGCACTGCACCGCCCCGCTGCGCCGCCTCGTCGACCGGTACACCGGCGAGCTGTGCGTGGCCGCCGTCGCCGGGACCGAGCCGCCGGCGTGGGTGACCGGGGCGCTGGACGCGCTGCCGCGCGAGATGGCGGAGGGCACCCGGCTGGCCAACACCGTGGAGCGGGAGTGCGTCGACCTGGTGGAGGCCGCCCTGCTCAAGGACCGCGTCGGGCAGACCTTCGAGGCGACGGTCATCGACGTCAGGGAACAGGAGCCGACGGTGGGCACGGTCCACCTGGAGGACCCGGCGGTGGTCGGCCGCGTCGAGTCCCCCGCCGCCCCGCTCCCCCTCGGCGACCGCATCCGCGTCCGCCTCACCCACGCCGACCCGGGCACCTCGAAGATCCTCTTCACCCCGGCCTAGTCCCGCCGGGCCGCGTCGTCCCTGGCCACCCCGCCCGGCGGCTGTCATCATCTGCGCACCGGCACCCGGGGGAGGCGGCGCAGATGGGTCACGTCGACACGTCCACGCGGCCGTCCGCCGTACCCGCGAGCGGGGCGCGGCGGCCTGCGGCCGTGCTGCGGCCGCACGTGGCCGGCTACACCGGGTTCCACACCCGCTTCCCCACCCCCCGGCGGCGCCTGGAACTGCCCACCGGCTTCGTCACGCTCGTCTTCACCTTCAGCGAGGGCCTGTGGGTGACCCGCACCGGCGAGCTCGCCGCCGCCCGGCTGCGCCCCGCCGTCGTCTCCCGCGCCCTGGTCGCCGGGCCCCGCACGGTCCCCGCGATCGGGGTGCACGCGGGCGCGGTGCACGGGCTGGAGGTGAACATGAGCCCGCTCGGCGCGTACCGGCTCTTCGGGGTGCCGATGGTGCACTTCGAGGACAGCCTCGTGGACCTCGGCGAGGTGCTCGGGCCCGTCGGCCGCCACCTGCCCGAGCGGCTGCGGTCCCTGGGCGGCTGGGACGAGCGCTTCGACCTCCTCGACTCCGTCTTCGCCGCCCGCCTGGACCGGGGGCCGGACGTCACCCCGGGCGTGCGCGGGGCGCTGGCCCGGCTGTGGACCGACAGCGGCCCGGGCGCCCTGGCGCGGGCGACCGTCGACACCGGCTGGAGCGCCCGCCACCTGCGCGCCCGTTTCCGTGAGGAGGTGGGACTGCCGCCCAAGGCGGTGGCCCGGGTGTTCCGGCTCCAGCACGCGCTGCGCGCCCTCGCGGCCGGGGTGGCCCCCGCCGAGGTCGCGGCCGCCCGCGGCTACCACGACCAGGCCCACTTCGGCCGGGACGTGAAGGCCATGACGGGGCTGCCGCCCGCCCGGTTCGCGGCCCTGCGCGGCGGCCTGCCGCCGGGTTCGGCGCTGGACCGGATGCCGGGCCGGATCACGAGCGTGCTGCTCCCGCCCGAGACGGGCTGACCGACCGGTTCCCGCCGCCGTTTTCTGCAAGACAGGCCGGTTCCCGCTTGTCACGCTCGGCGTACGACTCCTCCTCCCCCCGGAGAGTCCCCACGCAGTGCGGCAGCCCGTCACGGGGGTGCGGGTTGCCGTACCGCGTTCACCAGCGCGCGGGGGTCGTCCGCGTGGAAGCGGATCGTACGGGCCGACGCGCGGGCCCCGAGCGGCCTGCGGAAGTCCAGCGGCCGGTTCAGCTCCAGGGTCACCGTGGTCTGGCTGCCCACGATCAGGTCGAGCACCCCCTCGTCGGACAGGGAGACGAGCCGGCCCTCCGGGTAGCGCCGCTCCACCCGGACCGAGGCCACCGCGTCCGGCGGGACGGTCAGGTCGAACAGGGCCCCGTAGCGGATCCGCAGCGTCCCGTCGGGCCGCACCACGTGCGGCCGGGTCACGCAGGCGGCGTGCATCGCCAGCACCAGCAGCACCCCGTACACGTCGAGGACGAGCAGCACCCGGTGCACGGCCGGCCAGGGGATCAGCACGGCCAGCCCGACGGTCTCGATCACCGACACGAAGAGCAGCCCGTACATCATGGCCGTCTGCGGTCCGGTGTACGCGCCGGCCAGGTCCCCGGGGCGCACCCCGTGCCTGCGGCGCAGCACCCAGCGGCCCAGCGAGCCGACGGCCCGCAGCTCGTGCAGCAGGAGCCGCCGTACGGGCTCCGGTACGGCGGCGCGGACCGCGTCCCGGCGGGCCGCCGGACGGGCGAGGCCCCGCGCGCGGGCGGCCGCGTACAGGGACCACAGCACCCGCGCCTCCAGCAGCAGCACCCCGAGCACCAGCACCTCGGCGCCCGCCAGCAGCCACCCGGGCGGCCGCGGTCCGGCGGCGAGGCAGAGGACGAGGACCAGCTCGCCCGGTATCACCGCGGCGGCCGCGATCCGGGCCGCGCGCAGGGCGCTCACGCCCGGCCCCGGTCCACGAAGGCCGCCATCACGCGGCGGACGACCTCGGCCTGGGCGGGCGCGAATTCGGCGAGCAGCGCCTCCTGGAAGCCGGGCACGACCGGCCCGTCGGCCGGGATCGCGTCGAAGACCCCGGCGGGGACGGCCGCGACCAGCGCGTCGGCGAGGGGGCCGATGCGGGGGTCGTCGACGGGGGCCCCGGCCAGCTCGTCGAGCCGCTCGTACAGCGCGAGGACGGCCGGGTCGGCGGCCACGGGGGCGAGCGCGGCGTAGAGCTCTTCGCCGGCGGCGCCGGTGGCGTCGAGCAGGGTGAGGTGCTCGCGGTCCTTGGCGGCGGCCGGGGACGTGGTGGGCGGCGCCTTCGCCAGCAGCGCGGCCAGCCCCGGCGAGACGGGCTCGCCGTCGCCCGGTCCGGCGGCGAGCAGCGCTGCGAGCCGCCGTCGGCGGGCGGCGAGGTCGGCCTCCTGGCGGGCGAGGTCGGCGTCGAGTTCGGCCAGTACCTCGGCCAGCTCGCGCCCCGCGTCGTCCGCGAGCACGTCGCGCACCTCGTCGAGGCTCAGCCCGAGCTCGGTGAGCCGCCGCACCCGGGCCAGCAGGACGGCGTCGCGCACGCTGTACGCGCGATAGCCGTTGGGACGCCGCTCCGGCTCCGGGAGCAGCCCGACATGGTGGTAGTGCCGGATCGCCCGGGTCGTGACCCCGACGAGCGCGGCGATCTCTCCGATCCGCATGGGCCCCAGTAGAAACCCTGCCGCTGCGTCAAGGTCAAGCGCTTACACGGTGCGGGTAACATGGCCACCACGACAGACGAGTCGGCCGGGCGGCCGCGTCGGGGTCCCCGGATCCCGCCGAGGAACGTCCGGGCTCCACAGGGCAGGGTGGTGGCTAACGGCCACCCGGGGTGACCCGCGGGACAGTGCCACAGAAAACAGACCGCCGGGGACTTCGGTTCCCGGTAAGGGTGAAACGGTGGTGTAAGAGACCACCAGCGCCTGAGGTGACTCAGGCGGCTAGGTAAACCCCACCCGGAGCAAGGTCAAGAGGATCCGTCCCCGGACGGGTCTGCGCGAACGCTCGAGGGCTGCCCGCCCGATGTTCGCGGGTAGACCGCACGAGGCCGGTGGCAACGCCGGCCCTAGATGGATGGCCGTCTCCCCGGCGACCGCGAGGTCTCCGGGCGACAGAACCCGGCGTACAGGCCGGCTCGTCTGTTGTATAGGCCCCTGACCTGCTCAGGGGCCTCTTTTTTCAAGATCCCCCAGGCCTCTGGGCGGAATCTGGGGAGATCCACTCCCCTACGCGGAATCCTCGGGCCCCGGCTCGACGCCACCCTTCGCCCACGCCCCCAGCGCAGCCATGGTGGTTGGAGGAGTAGCCCGACACGCAACGAAGCCCCCGAGCTCCTGGTGCTCGGAGGGGGCTTCGTCGTGTGCGGGTTCAGATCCGGTCGGCGAGCAGCAGCGCGAGCGCCGCTCCGGCGAGCTGGATACGTCCGTCGAGCACGGCCTGGACGGCGTCCTTGCGGGGCATCCACTCGACGGTGCGGCCCTGCTCGGCCTCGGTGGCGGTGAGGGCTTGGACGCCGGCAGAGAGGTTGGTGGCCGCGTACATGTGGAGCTTCATGGTGCTGCGGGTCATGGGCACCGTAGTACCCAGGGATGTCCACACGGCAGCGGTGATCCCGGCTTCTTCTTCAAGTTCCCGCTTCGCCGCGGTCAGCGGGTCCTCGCCGTCCTCGATTCCGCCCCCGGGGAGGGTCAGGACGCCGCCGTGCAGGGGGATCCTGTGCCTGATCAGGGCGATGCGGTCGTCGTGGTCCTGGGCGACGATGACCACGCCGCTGATCTGCACGATGTGCTCGTAGGGGTCGGTGAAGTAGGCGATGCGGCGGGCTTTGCTCACGGTGTGCGCTCCGTCTCAAGGTGGTCTTCCAGCTTGCGTGGGGCCGGTGGGAGGAATGCGGCCGAACGTGTGGCCTCATCACCTGCACGGAAGCCGAAGCTGACGAGGATGACACGCTCTCCGGCACCGAGGGGCGTCCGGCCGTGCGGCGTGAACGCACCGTCGAACACGACGCAGTCTCCAGGTGCGAGGTCGCATTCGAGGTAGCCGTCGGCGGTGATGAAAACGGTGCAGCTCACCGTGGGGGCCGCGGTGAGGCGCTCGTGCTTGAGGCACAGAATCAGGTTGGCCTCGCCGAAGCCGAACTCATCAACGTGGAAGTCGAGGAACTGTCCCTCCTTCAGGTAGGCGATGTAGACGCCGGTGTGCGGCTGCTCGACCGCAAGGCCGGTGGACCGCCCCACGACCGCGGCGAGATCAACCTGGCCGGCGAAGAGGTTCGCGGCGTCCCCGACAGCGGCGTTCCACTTCCCGTTGTGCAGATAGCCGTTGGCGGCCAGGGCCTTCTCGGCCTCTTCCGCCATGGCGGAGACCATCTCGACGGGAAACTCCCCACCACGCAGGTGGCAGGGCTGTACGCGCTGGTGCGCGGTGAGAGCGCGAACGCTGTCGCGGAGATCGGGGAACTCCTCAGCCCACCTGTCTCGGCTCCTGGCCATGGTGCGGGACTGGAGCCACGCGGTCCACCGTGTACTCCACTGCGCCAGCTCGGACGCCGGCTGCTCGGTGATCGGGACCGTCTGCCCGATCAGCAGCTCGACGCGGTCGAGTGCGGCCCTGGTGGATTCGATCAGCCCGGCGTCACCCTTGGCGGTCCGGAGTTCCAGCGCTTCCCGCAGATGGGTGCGCGCCGCCTCCAGGTCTCCTTGTTCCATGAGGTGCTTGCCGAGGTGCTGGAGGGCGAAATCCACGAGCTCCGGGTGCTGGTTCCGGGCGCTTTCCAGGGCCCTGCGGTAGAGCCCATCGGCGGGCTCCGTCTCACCGGCGTAGCGGTATGCGTCGCCGAGGTTGAGTTCGGTGGCGATGACGGCTCCGGTGTTCCCACTGGCCGTGGCCAGGTCGAGCGCCTGCCGCAGGAACACGAGCGCGTTGTCGTAGTCGCCCAGGGTCATTAGGCCGATGCCGGTCCACCGGGCCAGGATCCGCGCCCTGGCGGCGTCCGTGCCCTCGGGGAGCGTCCGGAGTTCCTCGCGGGTCTCCGCTACGGCGCTGGTCAGCTGATCGTGGTCGATGGGGACCATGCGAAGGTCTTCATCCTGTGTGATGAGGTGCTGGAGCACTCGCCCCTCCTTGTCCGATTCCCGGTCCGGTCACCGAGGCTAGAGCCGGTCGGTCTGGCGCCGCAGGTCAGCCAGCAGTTCCCTGCCGTGCGCGGTGAAGTGCTCGCCCAGGAGGTCGAGCTGGTCCATGAGGTAGCGGACGGCCGGGATGCCGTCGGCGTAGGCGGCTTCGAAACTCGTACGCTCGCCAGCGGTCAGGTCGTCGCGGTCGATTTCGGTCCGGCGGAACCGCAGCAGCTGGTTGTAGACGCAGGTCGCGTGGAAAGCCCGGTCCACCTCCCAGTACTGGTTGCGTGCCACCCCCTGCGTCGCGCGCCACGCGATCTCGATCTTGGGGGAGGTCTTCGAGGAGTACCCGTCGGCGAAGACCTGCTGCTGGAGGATGTGGAAGCTGACCGACTGGTGGACGGCCTCGTGCAGGATGTTCTCCGCCAGGAACAGCTGGGACGGCTCCGGGCTGACGGTGTTCGGCGGGATGTGGTGCCGGGCCTTGTCGGAGAACACGATGACGTAGGGCAGCGCCGGGTCGCTGGAGCTGGTCAGGGACGAGGCGCGGACGCCGGGCTTGAGGCCCACCCACAGCAGGCCCCGGACGAACTCCCGCACGCGGGCGAAGCCTTCGGGGTGGACCGCAGCCAGCCGGTCCAGTGCCCCGGTCAGCGCGGTGACGCGTTCGTCGGTGTGCTCGGCGATCTCGTAGTCCGCCAGGTTGATCTCGTCGGCGATCTGTTGGGGCAGCTCGCCGTCGAACCAGTCGAAGCTGACTCCGGACGCGTGCACGCTGTCGCTGCGCAGGAGGCGGGCGTGCTCGGCGTAGGGGACGCCGGACTTCACGAGCTGCTCCATCAGGGCGAACGGAAGCGCCTGCTCAGCGCCCTCCTCGCGCAGACGGAGCAGCGCCGGCTCCTTCCTTTCGAGATCGAAGAAGGAACCTGACGTCACGAGGGTGGAAATGGCGGTCTGCATTGGGTCCTCCCCATCGGCTGCGGTGTGCAGATAGCGGCGGGTCGGCCCAGGATGAGCACCCCGAGCCGACCCGCCATGCCGTCAACCAGGCGGCATCAGTTCCGTACCGAGGTCAGACCTCGGTCCCCTCCGGCTCGAAGATGCCGTCCGGGACGGAGTGGTCCAGCCGACGCGTCAGGGACTCGACGGCCGCGGCCGGGGCGAAGTCGCCGTCCGGGACGGAGTGGTCCAGACGCCGCGTCAGGTTGTCGATCGGGGTGATGCTGGTCATGGTGGTGCTCCTTTCGGTGCATGCGAGTGGTGCAGGTGGTGGTGCAGGGGTGGTGCGCCCGCCCGGGGTGGTGATGCGGTAGGAAGTGCCAGGCGGGAGTCTGTGGGCTATCTGCCGGCGCTACCGGCGAGGGCGAGCGTGATGACCAGGGCGCTGACCGCGATCACATAGGACGCCACGGCAAGCTGCTGGCGCCAGCCCCACGGGTCGCGCTCGCGTAAGCCGCTCGTGGTCATCGGGCGTCGGCCTGGCGCAGAGCCTGGTGGTCGACGACGACCCATTCCCTGCCGCCGCCTTCGGGCCGCAAGAAGATCGCTTCGGGGATGGTCCGCCGCGTGATCGGATCAACCCACTCGCCGACGAATTGAATGATCCCCTCGCAGTCCCTGGCGGGGTCCAGGACGCGTTCGCCTTCCCGAATCCAGGAGGGACGCCTGCTCATACCGGACCTCCTTCGGCCGTGCTGTCCTCGCCGGCCGGGTCGACACGGGCGTGCAGGGCCCCGAGGTTCCGCCAACCGCGTTTCGCTCTCGCCATCAGAGCCGCGGACGGCTGGCCGTATACCCCGGTGACATCGGCCTCGACAGCGAAGGCATCCCACGGAATGTGCTCGTCGGGCTGGTCTTCGAGCTGTCGGGTCAGAGGGGTTCGGTGAGGGAGGGGCTCGGTCATGGCACTCGCTCCTATCCGAAGGGGTGCAGCGGAACACCGCGCGACGTAGGGGACGGTCGGTGCCCCGCTGCGAGGGGGAGCACTGCCCGGATTCGTCGGTGCTCCGAGGTGCTGTGACCAGTCAACGACCGCCAGGCGTGCCCGAACAGGAAAGACTGCCGTCGCGATGCCCGCAGCAGACCGGAAAACTTTGCGCCCGCATTACCCGACGGGTGGTGCGGACAGTGCCCGTGCGGCTACGTTCTGTCGCATGGCAGCGAACGCCGTCCTGAAAGCCCAGATGAGCGAACTCGGCCTCACCCAGGACGAATTGGCACGTCAGATGAATGCCGCACTCCAAAAGCTCGGCGGCAAGCCAGGCGATGTGTCCGCGCGGACGGTGAGGAACCTGCTGAACGGCACGACCCGGCGGCCGATCGGCCGTACATGTGTCGCACTGGAAGCGGTGTTCGGCTGCACGGTCGCGGATTTAGGGTTCAGCCCACCACGTACCGCCGTACCACCGGAGGACCCCGTGCTCCGCCGTACCTTCCTTCTCGCAGCTACCGGAACTGCCGCTGCCATCCCTGCACGCCCCTTGCGGCTGGGCCAGTCCGACGCCGACAGGTTTCGCCTGGAGTACACGGAACTGCTGCGCGACGACTCGCGGCTCGGCGGAACGCTGCGCATGGAGAACAAGACCGTCGAGCTTTCCGCGCGGATCCAGTCATCGCTCGCCGGCGGCGGCGGTTCGGACCGCATCCGGCGTCAGATGTACCGGCTCGCCTCCGACGTCACGTGCTTGGCCGCCTTCGCCGCCATCGACGCACGCGCCCCGCAGCGTGCACGCGCCCACCTCGACAAGGCCCTCACCCTCGCGGGTCTCGCGCGCGACGGCGAGGCCATGTACCGGGTCTGGGACCACCTGATGCTCGCCTCCAGCCAGCGGGAGAATCACGCCGAGGCGGCGGCCAGCGCGGAGGTGATGAAGAGCTCTTCGGTGGCCCGGCGCGACCCGTTGTACGCGTCGCTGGGGTACATGCGGCACGCGAACGCCCTGGCCAGGCTGCATCAGCCTGCGGAGTCGCTGCGGGCCTTGAACCTCGCGGAGAAGACGTTCGGCCGGGCTCGGGGCGAACAGTCGGCGGAGTGGATCGCGTTCTACAGCCCAGCCGAGTTCGGCGCCCTGTCGTCGTACGTCTGGACAGCGCTTGGCGATCACGCGCGGGCCGAGTCCTGCCTTCACCGCACCCTCGCCGCTCTCCCTGACGACATGGTCCGCAACAAGGCGCTCTTCACGGCGCACCTTTCGCTGTCCCAGGTGAGGCAGGGGGAGGTGGAACTGGCGTGCGCAACCGGAAGGCGGGCTTACGGGATGCTGCTGCCTGAGTCCGGGTCGCAGCGCACGACGAACACGCTTGCCAGAACGCGCCAAGTCATCGCGGCCACGGGCACGAAGGCGCCCGAGGTTCTGAGCTGGATTGAGGAGTCACGCCAATGGACCTGAAGTGGTACGCGCACGCCGACGCACGGGACGTCCGTTCCTTTCTCCTGGACATTCACGACGAGGTGTACGCCAACGATCCCGACCCGTTCACCTCGCGCGAGCGGTTCTCGTACTTCGTCGACACGTGGTCAGGGCGCGCGGACTGGAGCTGCGTCTCGGGGTGGGAGGACGGCGGCCCAGTCGGATACGCGTACGGCTCGAAGTTCAAGCCGGGCGGCTGGTGGAAGGGATCGGATCGGCCCCGGGGCGTGCTCGGCCGGATCCTCGCCCTGTCCGAGCTGATGGTGCTGCCTCAGTGGCAGGGCACCGGCCGGGCGCAGCAGATACATGACGCGCTGGTCGAATCGTTCGATGTCGACTACGTGACGCTCCTCGTCGACTCCACGCACCCGAAGGTGCAAGCCCTGTACGAGAAGTGGGGCTACGAGAAGCGGGACGAGACCAATCCCTCCGACGACTCCCCCGTGTGCGCGGTGATGGTCAAGACGCTGCGGGATCGGGCGGCATGAGGGAGTAACCGCGCCCGCTGCACCGGACTGCGCCATCCAGGTAGAGGGGGGGCAGACCGACACCGCCACTGTGAAGGTGGTGCGAGCAGCACCACGGACAGCGGGCCGCGATCGTCCAGGGGCCGTAGGGATCCCGGAAGGCGAAGGCGGGGCCTCGGGTATCCCGCTCCGGTGACGCGGGCGGAAGAGACGCTGCACTTCTTCTCCTGACGCTGGCATCTCGGTGCAGGATCCGATGTCAGGGAATGATTTTGGATGACTACTGGATGTAAGTCCGCTGATCCGATTCTAGGCGTGGGGGTCACCACGCGCCCGGCCCACCTACGCAGAAAGCCCCCGCCTGGTCCGGACTTGCTGCCGGGGGCGGGGGCTGGTTCTCGTGCTGCCAGGGCTGCACCGGGCAGCGTCCGCTCTGTTGCGACGCGCCCTCCGGCTCCGTCAGTCCCAGGTGGAGTCCTGGAGGTTGAACTTGCCCGGGGTGGCACCGTGGTTGAACCGCAGCAGACCGTCCGATGTGAGGGTCAGGGGACGGCCGGTCTCGCGGTCCTTCTGCCAAATCTCGTAGTAGTTGCCCATGTCGTAGAACGTGACCTTGTCGACCTTGGCGGACACGAGCTTGACCCATCCGTCGCGGGAGTCGATCCACTGCCCGTTCTCCGTGCGGCACGTAACCCGGAGGTACCCGCCCCAGTTCCCGTCTTTCGACCACGCGCCGTCGGCGACCTTCACCCACAGAGTCGGGCCCTGCGAGTGGATTTTCGCGGTCTCGCCCAGGTCGACGTACTCCCCCTTCGAGCCGTCCCACTTCGTGCGGCTGCCGACCTCGTTCACGCCCAGTCGCGAGGCGCCCCCGTCCTTGAACCGCACGGTGGCTTCGCCGGTTCGGTACGGGCGGTAGCGGGTGTCGGGGAGCGCGGCCTTGGAGGTCTGGATCTCGAAGACAGCCCAAGCGAACTGGCGGAGGTGGAAGTCGCCCTGTCCGTTGAGCTTGCTGTTCTCGCGGATGTACTTCCTGAGGGTCGGCTCGTCGGAGCCGACGGCCTGCACACCCTGGACGATCTTCCGCAGAAGCTGGCCTTCGGGCCCGGCCTCCTTCTCCCTGGCCGCCGCCTCGGCAGCCTTCACATCCTCCTCGGTGACCTTGCCGGAACGCGCGGGGAAGCTGTCCGCGAACAGCTCTAAGGCCTCGTCCAGGTCCTCCAGGAATATCTCCTCGCCAGACAGTTCGTCCAGCTCTGTCAGCTCGGCCTCCAGCTCCCCGTCGGCCTCCTCGTAGCCGCTCTCCCCCTCCGGCGTCACCGTGGGAATGGTGACATTCAGGGTCCGGCGGATCAGGCTGTCGACGCGTTCCTTCTTGCCTGCCTCGTGCGCGGCCTCGATCTCCGCAATCTTCTGCGGGTCGAGCTCCTTCACCTCCGTCGGCGCGCCCTCGTCCGAGAAGATCAGGAAACTGTTCTTACGCAGGTACCCCATGGGGTTGCCCCTCCCTTGTCAACGGTCCATCGCCGTGCGTGTCGCACGCTAAACGATCAAGTGATTGAGCGGGATCGATCAACCTTGACTCACTCGATTGGGTGAATGATGGGCGAAGTGGTTGCGGCTGCACTGGACGTCTCCGCGTGGTCGTCGCCGGGGGAATCGCCGTTGCTCTCCCATTCACCAGCCCACCTCGCCGTACGCCATCCCGTAGGGGCTGCACTGCTGGCACCGAGTCACTCGCTCGGCTTCCTCCGGTTGATTTTCCGATTGCTGATGATCGACTCTGACGTTCTCGATCGGTCCGACCATGAAGGCGCTCGGTTCTTCGGTGCCGAGTACCGCCCCGTCTGGCCGACCTAAGTCTTCAGGGGTGGAACGTCGGGGAGTTCCGCCCTCGGCAGTTCAGACGGGCTCTCGGTTTCCAAGCCGAGGGCCTGTTCTGCTTTCCGGGAAGCGACTCCGTCGCCTTCCGCGTGAGCTACGACCCCGGGGCGTTCGGGGGTGTGACCCTCCGTGTCCCTCCGTGCACCTCTGTGACCCATCCTTGCAGGTCACACCCGGTCTGCGCCCTGTTTTTGCTGGTCAAAGCGGGGGCGGCTCAAGAACCCGGCGTACAGGCCGGCTCGTCTGTTGCACCTCTCCGACCCGCGCGTACGCGGGATCCGGGGAGGTTCTTTTTTCGCCCTCGCACCCCGCGCGCACACGGCTTGTACGGTAGATCCGTACGACTCATGAGTACGGGAGGTCAGCCATGCCGATGACCGCCGAGGACCTCCGGTCCTGGCAGGAGACGGTTCACCTCCTGCGCTCGCCGCGCAACGCGCAGATCCTCATGGAGTCCATCGCCGAACTCGACGCCGGCCACGGACAGGCCCGCGAGCTCCTCGAAACGACGGATGGCGAGGAGTCCGCCGCGTGAAGGCGGTGTTCTCCGGCCGCGCCTGGGACCAGTACACCTACTGGGCAACGGCCGATCCGAAGATCCTCAAGAGGATCAACCTGACCAGCACCGCGAAGGCCCCCGCTGCCCTATGGGTGATGGGGGCCTTCGTGTGTCCGGGTCCGCGTCTACCGCAGGTGGGAGGTGTCGTTGAGCAGCCGGACCGAGGCGTTGCCGTCGGCGTAGTAGGCCACCGCCGAGAGGGAGGCCGCGGACAGCTCCATCTTGAACAGGGCCTCCGGCGGCGCGCCGAGCGCGAGGCGGACCAGCGTCTTGACCGGGGTCACGTGCGTGACCAGCAGTACGGTGCGGCCCGCGTGGGCCGCCAGCAGCCGGTCACGGGCGGCCGAGACCCGGCGGGTGACGGCGGTGAAGCTCTCGCCGCCGCCGGTGGGGGCCGCCTTCGGGGAGTCCAGCCAGGCCTGGAGGTCGTCGGGGAAGCGCTCGCGCACCTCGGCGAAGGTCAGGCCCTCCCAGGCGCCGAAGTCCGTCTCGCGCAGGCCCTCTTCGATGGCCACGGGCAGCCCGAGGCGGTCGGCGACGGCCTGGGCGGTCTCGCGGCAGCGGCGCAGCGGGGAGCTGACGACGGCCTGTACGGTGCCCCGCGCGGCCAGCGCCTCGGCGACGGCGGCGGCCTGCCGACGGCCGGCCGGGGACAGCTCGGGGTCGGTGCCCCCACTCCCGGAGAACCGCTTCTGCGGCGTCAGCGCGGTCTCCCCGTGCCGCAGCAACACGAAGGTGGCGGGCGCCCCCATGTCGGGCCCCCACCCGGCGGAAGCCCCCGCGGGACGCGCCGCCCCGGCCGGTACGCCGGCGGATCCGGCCGCACCGGCCGCACGGACCCCGGCGGCACCGCCGGACAGCGCGGAGGCGGCCGGGTCGGCCGCAGCATCGGCGGCACGGGACCCCGTACCACCGCCGGAGGCGACGGCGTCGCCGAACAGCGTGTCGGCCCCGGCCGCCGCAGAGGCGGCGCGGACGTCCGCAGCGTCGGCCGCGCGGGCCCCCGCAGAACCGCCGGAGGCCAGCGCGGCGCGGACCGCCGCGGCACCCTTGGCCGCGTCACCGGGGGGTCCGGCCGGGGCGCGGTCGTCCCCGGAAGACCCGGCCAGGGCGAAGGCCGTCGAGCGGGACGGTTCCCACTGGGCGCCGCGCTTGCCCGCGTCCATCGCCTCGTTGGCGAGCCGGTCCGCGTGCTTGTTGCGCTCGCGCGGGATCCACTCGTAGGTGATCTGCGCGCGCGGCAGGATCTTCGCCGCCTCCGCCGCGAGCGGCTTCATGTCCGGGTGCTTGATCTTCCAGCGGCCCGACATCTGCTCCACGACGAGCTTGGAGTCCATCCGGACCAGCACCACCGCGTCGGGCGCCAGCTCGCGCGCCGCCTTCAGGCCCGCGATGAGGCCCTTGTACTCGGCGACGTTGTTCGTCGCGACGCCGATGAACTCGGCGCGTTCGGCCAGGGTCTCCCCCGTCGCCGGGTCGAGGACGACCGCGCCGTAGCCGGCGGGCCCCGGGTTGCCCCGGGATCCGCCGTCCGCCTCCACGACGAAACGCGGCATCAGATGCCCGAGTCCGCCGTACGGACCAGGATGCGGCCGCAGTTCTCGTGCCGGACGACCTGGTCGCGGGCCGCGGCCTTGATCTCGTTGACCTCGGCCAGGTCGAGCTCCAGCCGGCAGCCCTCGCAGCGGCGCTGGTACAGGCGCGCGGCGCCGACCCCGCCCTGCTTGACGCGGATCTTCTCGTACAGGGCCATCAGGTCGGCCGGCATGGAGCCGACGATGACCTCGCGGTCCTTGCCGATCTTCGCGACCTCGGTGTCGATCTCACCGGCGGCGGCGTCGCGGCGCGCGGTGGCGTCGACGAGCTTGGCCTCCAGCGCGGCGACGCGCTCCGTCAGCCCGGTGACGCGCTCCTGCGCGGCCTCCAGGCGCTCCATGACCTCCAGGACCACGTCTTCCAGGTCGCCCTGCCGCTTGGCGAGGGAGACGACCTCGCTCTGGAGGTTCGCCAGGTCCCGGGCCGAGATGCCGGCGCCGGAGTCCAGCCGCGCCTGGTCGCGCGCGGCGCGCTGACGGACCTGGTCGACGTCCTGCTCCGCCTTGGTCTGCTCGCGGGCGGCGTCGCTGGCCTGCGTCTGCGCGGCGACGAGCAGGTCGCGCTGCTGGCTGAGGTCCTTGGTCAGGGAGTCGACCTCGGTGTGCTCGGGGAGCGACTTGCGCTTGTGGGCGAGCTGAGACAGCCGGACGTCCAGGGCCTGGACGTCGAGAAGTCGGATCTGGTCGGCGGGCTCGGCGTTCAGTTGGGGGCTCCAGAGATAGAGGGGGAGGTGACGGACGGCGCGTGCGCCGTCCACGGGTCGGTGACCGTGCGCGAGACGTGGGTCCGCAGACCCCAGCCGTGGCGCTCGGAGATCGCGTCGAGCTGCGCGGCGGCCTGCTCGCACCAGGGCCACTCGGTGGCCCAGTGGGCGGCGTCGACGAGGGCGAGCGAGCTCTGCCCGCGGGCCTCGGACACCGGGTGGTGGCGCAGGTCGGCGGTGAGGTACGCGTCCACGCCCGCGGCGCGGACCTGCGCGAAGAGGCTGTCGCCGGAGCCGCCGCTGACGGCCACGGTACGGATCAACGCGTCCGGGTCGCCGGCGAAGCGGATGCCCTGGGCGGTCGACGGCAGCCGGCCGGCGGCGCGGGCCGCGAACTCGCGCAGGGTCT
Organism: Streptomyces sp. NPDC059564; assembly: GCF_042735575.1. Classification (NCBI taxonomy): domain Bacteria; kingdom Bacillati; phylum Actinomycetota; class Actinomycetes; order Kitasatosporales; family Streptomycetaceae; genus Streptomyces; species Streptomyces sp. NPDC059564. The sequence goes on from NZ_JBHWBP010000009.1 coordinate 34,398, forward strand.
CGGGGTGGTCCAGCTCGCAGATCCGGCCGAGGCCCCGGCGGCCGGCCGGGTCGGTGGGGTCGGGCACGAGGGGGCCGGTGACGCGCAGGTCGAGGGCTCCGGCGAGGGCGTCGGAGACCCCGGGGTCGGCGCTGTCGGCGTTGGTGTGGGCGACGTGCAGCGCGATGTCGTTCTTGATCAGCGTGTGCACGACGCGGCCCTTGAAGGTGCCGGCTTCGACGGTGGTGGTGCCGCGGAGATAGAGGGGGTGGTGGGTGACGAGCAGGTCGGCGCCCAGCTTCACCGCCTCGTCGACGATCTCCTGTACGGGGTCCACGGCGAACAGCACCCGGGTGACCTCGGCGTCGGGGTCGCCACAGACGGTGCCGACGGCGTCCCACTCCTCGGCCCGCGAGGGGGGCCAGAGAGCGTCCAGCGCGGCGATGACTTCAGAGAGACGGGGCACAGGCCAAGGCTACCGTCCCTTTTTCAGGGGGCTCCTTCGCCTCGTGTGGGCTGCGAGCCGGCAGGGCCGACCGCCCCCTTACCCCAAACGCCCCGATATGCAACAGCACAATCCCGCCCTCCCCCACAGCCGAACCGGCCCGGGGCCACCCGTACGTGTGAAGCGAGCCGAGTCGTGCGGGCCACCGGGGACCACGAAAACTAGCTTCCTGACCCGGAGGTGACGGCCCGGATGACTGTCTGCGCCATCGAGATCACGACGACCGCCCCGTTCACGATCGCCGCCGACGGGGCGTATGCCGCGCGGCTGGCCGGGGTGGGGGAGGCGCGGTACCCCGAGCGGTGGACGTTGGGGGGGCCCGAGCCGTACGCGGTGCCGTTGCCGCTCGCGCAGCCGGAGGAGGCCGACAGCGAGGTGCTGGCGCTGACCGACGGGCGGGTGCTGATCCACCGCCGGGTCGCCGACCGGCACGCCTTCGCGCTGCTCTACCCCTCGGGCGCCGCCGCCGGCCCCCGCACCGGGGAGCTGCAGCTGGGCTCGGTGGGCGCCGAGGAGGGCGTACGGGTCCGCCTGCTGCCGCCGTCCCCCGACGGACACGGGGCCTACGCCCTGGCCGTGGGCCCCGGGCAGAGCACCGTCTGGCAGGTGGCCGGGGTTCCCGGCGGGCCGCGCCGGGTGGCCGTGCTGGCGGGCCGCTGCTCCGGCGGGGTCTGGCTGGACCGGGTCGGCCGGCTGCTGGCGCTGGACCGCGAGCTGGACGGCCGCACCAAGGCCGTCGCCGTGGACCTGGAGCGGGGTGGCGAGGTCAGCCCGCTGCTCCAGATCGCCGAGGACAGCGACGACCGGCTCCTGCTCGCCGCCCCGGACAGCGGGCTGCTGCTGATCCGCTCCGACGCCCCGGGCGAGCCCCGGCTCGGCTGGGGGGTGCTGGGCAGTGCCCGCCCGGTGCGCTTCCCGGAGTGCCTGCGGCTGGACGACGCGCACCCCTTCGCGGTGCAGCCGGGCCAGGCCCTGATGCCGGAGACCTGCGGGGTCGCGCTGCGCGTCGGTGGGACGGGCCTCGCCCTGTGGCGCCCCGCCGACCGGCACGTGTTCCGGCTCGGCACCCCGGTGGGCTGGCTCGGCACCGGCCTGTGGACCGCGGAGGGCCGCCTGCACCTCCCGTACGCCACCCCGGAGGTGCCCTGCGGACTGGTCGGCCTGCACCAGCCGGAGGCCCCGCCCCCGCCGGTCCGCATCGACCCGCCCGCATCCATGGCCCCCCAGCCACACCCGCCCCTGCGCCCGGTCCCCCTGCAACAAGCCCCGCTGGGCTGAGCCGGAGCCACCGGGGTTTCGTGACGCCCGACGCGTTTCGTGACGGCGCTCAGGCCAGGGCGGCGTCTTCGGGACGCGCGGTCCGGTCCTTCACCCGGGCGCGGTAGGCCCGGGAACGGCAAGGGGGCGAGCAGTACCGGGCGGGGCGGCCGGCCGGGCGGGCCTCACGACGGGCGGGGACGGCCAGTGCGCCGCCGCAGCCGGCGCAGCGGGGCGCGGCCCCGGACTCCCCGGCGGGCTCCGGCCCGGGCTCCGCCCCCGGCTCCCGCTCCGGCTCGGCTCCGGACTCCGCCCCGGGCCCGGACTCCGGCCCGGGCCCGGACTCCGGCCCGGGCCCGGACTCCGGCCCCGGACGAGCGGTCTCGTCCGGGACGCAGTAGCCGGTCAGACCCTGCCGCTCGGCGATGACACCGGCCTGGAAGCGGCTGCGCGCGTCGAGGCCGTCCAGGATTTCGGAGACGTGGCGACGGCAGGTGCGCAGGGAGATGCCGAGACGGCGTGCGATGGAGTCGTCCTTGAGCCCCTTGGTGAGCAGGAGCAGGATGCTCTGCTTCATGGTCTCGGAGATGTCGTGCGCGGCCTGCGGGCCGGTGGCGAAGGGGGTCGCTTGCTGCCAGTCGCGTTCGAAGACGTCCAGCAGGTAGGCGAGCAGGTCGGGTTCGCGGATGAGCAGGGCTCCACCGGACCGGGCGGGAAGCAGCGCCAGCGCCGAGTCCACCACGATCATCTGCGGCAGGACTTCGGGGAGGGTGCGGATCTCCGCACCGGCCTCGATGAGCTGCGTGGCATGGCTGCGGGTGGCCTGGTCGAAGCGGGTGGCGTGCTGGTAGAGGCTGCGCATGCGGATGCCGCGGCCGAGCAGCGCCACGTCGCGGGGCAGCGCCTCCCGCAGCGCCGCGGGCGGGAACGCGCCGCCGTGTTTGGAGACGAGGACCTCGCTGCGGCACGAATCGATGACGTCGCACAGCAGCGCCCGGACGGCGAACTGGTCCGGCAGGTGGTCGATGGTGCCCTGGGGGAAGGCGTGCTGGCGCGCCTGGAGGTAGACGGGAAGGAGCGCGGCCAGCCCTTCGCGCTGGTCCTGGATGCGCTGACGCTGTTCCCGCAGGACCTCCTCGTGCGCGCGCAGCGCGGCGTCGCTGTCGGACAGCAGCCGCGCGGCGGCGGCCTGCGGGCTCACCGGCTGCCAGCCCGAGGGCTCCTGCCCTTCGCCGTCGGGCAGTTGCTTGAAGAGACAGGCCTCGGTGAGGGTCCGCACCGCTTCGCGGCACGCCTGTTCGCTCAAGCCGGTCTCCGCCGCCGCCCGCGCCAGGGTGGCCGGCGCGAGGAGCTCGTGCACGATCGTCCAGCGGTAGAGCGTGACCGCCGCACTGTCGAGACCGGGAATGCAGCCTCCGGCGTCGGCTCCTGCCTTCGACTCCATGGCGTTGCCTCCTAAACGTGCATGGCACACACATGATCCACTGCGGATCTGTCGGCAAGAGCCACCGACTGCCAGGGTGGTGGCATCGGCCGAGAGGTTCGGCCGAAACCCTCCCTTATGGCTAGGAGTTGACGCTATGCGTTTGGTCGCGGTACGAGCACTGGTCGCACTGGTACTGGGCGCGGGCCTCGGGTCGTACGGCGCAGCCGCGTACGGCGGCGGCGGCGCCCCCGACAGGACGTCGGCCGCGAGCGCCTCCTGGGGAGGGCGAGACGGAGACCAGTGTGCCGTGACGACGGCCTGGGGCGAGGGGATGTGCCCCGGCAGGCCGCTCAACTGAGCCGCCCGGGAGACCGGGTGAGGGGGCGGCGGACTCCATCCGCCGCCGGTTGGGTGGTGTGGGCCCGACCTCGGTCTCCGTTGCACACGTGCACGAACCCCATCAAGTGGAAGGAAACACCGTGACGTTCAACAGATGCGGCAAGGGTACTCGGCGGCTGCTGGCGGCCGGCCTGTGCGCGGCGAGCGCCGTGGCGGTGCTCGCCGCCGGCGCCGGGAGCGCGCAGGCGGCCGGCTACCGGGTCTACGGCGGGTCGTACGCGAATTCCGATCAGTGCGTCCAGGCCGGTTCGCTCAGCATCGGTCTGGGGCTGTACAGCCGCTACGAATGCAACCCCACCTGGGGCGACCGCTTCGAGCTCTACTACGTCGACTGACCCGCCCGCACACCCACACACGCGCACCCCTCCGACGACCCCCACCCCCAAGGGAGTTTCTGTCATGCTCACGACATTCACCCGGCGTTCCGCGTCCCGCTGGGCCGCCACGGCCGCCGCCATCGCCTCGCTGGCCGGGGGCGCGACCGCCCTCGCCCCGGCCGCACAGGCCGCCCCCGCCCCCGCCCCCGTCAGCGCGTCGGGGCAGCCCGCCCGCAGCACCGCCGTGGCGCTGACCAACAGCACCACCCAGCACCTGACGCGCCTGCGGTCCGGCCTGGACCACGGCTGCTGGTCCACCAACAGCCTGCCGCCGGACTACATCGCCCGGGGCGTCGCCACCTCGTGGACCAGCGAGTCCTGCGGGTTCGCCACCGGCACCCAGGGCCACACCACGTACAAGATCACCGGAACCAACGATGAGGTGACGCTCCGCTGGGACAACCCCTTCAGCGGCAGCAACTCCTACAGCTGCGACGCCCCCTCCGGGTACTCGTGCAACTGGAGCGGCGGGAGCGGGAACAACGCCTCGGTCAGCTTCACCCTCTCGGGCGGACCCCGCGACCGGATGGCGAAGGCCGCCTCGCAGAGCGTCAGCGCGGTCACGCCCGTCCGCAGCGTCCGCGTCAAGGTCGTGAACGGGTCGGGGACGCTGCTGGCCCGGACCGGGGCGGAGCTGAAGTGGGGCATCTGGAGCGGCGACAGCCTGCCCCCGTCGCTCATCAACCCGAACGCCCGCGCCGACTGGCAGACCGAGTCCGAGGGGTTCATGACCGGCACGGAGGGCTCGGCCGAATACGTCCTGGCGGGCGGCGGCAAGGTCGTCTTCCGCTGGAACAACCCCTTCTCCGGCAGCAACTCCTACGCCTGCGAGGTCCCCGCGACCCACTCCTGCGCGACGGCGGGCGGTGGCGGCAAGAACGCCGAGGTCGTCTTCACCGTGAACTGACCCGACCCTCCCGGGCCTCCGAACCGAACCGCGCGACCCCTCCCGTAAGGAACATCCCCATGCGCAAGCCCCTCACCATGGCACTGCTGTGCCTGCCCATGCTGGGCGTGGCCCTGCCCCCGGCCCAGGCGGCCGAATCCCCCCAGACCGCTTCGGCGGCCGCCGCCCGGGTCACGGTCCGCGACGTCGAATGGAACGTCAACTCCGAGAACCCCGACACCCTCCGCAGCGAGTACTCGCGCATGATCTGGAACCTCCGCAGAGCGACCGGGGAGCCCCTGCCCGGCCGCAGCGACTGGTCGGTCCTGCAGACGAGGGCCAGCACCGACATCATCGCGGTGAACGCCGTACTGCCGGACGACGTGCGCCTCACCCTCTACCTGACGGCGAACAACCTGTACCTGCGCGGCTTCTCCACGGGCAACGCCGGGAACGTCGTGCAGTTCAACGACTTCAACCTCGGCTCGGCCCTCGGCCGCAACGCCACCACGCTGACCTACAGCAGCCATTACGGCGGCGGCGGCCTGGGCTACTCCGACCCGAACTCCCGCCGGCTGTGGATCACCCAGCACGGCTTCGTCCAGCACATGCGGAACCTCGCGAACTACGCCCGGCGCCCCGGCGGTGAGATCCACGCCGACCTGTTGACGGCGATCGGAGCGGTAGCGGAAGCCGCCCGGTTCCGCAACATCGAGAACCGGGTGCGCAGCGGTATCGGAGGCGCCGACACGGTCAGCGAGCAGGAGGCCGCCGAGGAGAACGACTGGGGCCAGGTGTCGAACTACATGTACCGGGCCAACGGCACCTCCAACCCGGGCACCTTCGATCTCGGGGGACTCCCGCTGCACGACTTCAACGAGGGCAGCCGCTACGTGGCCCTCCTCCTCAATCCGGCGGGGAAGGGCATGTAGCAACGCCCCACGTCCCACACCCCGACGGCGGGTGCGGGGCGGACCGGAATCCGACTCCGGCCCCACCGCACCCGCCCGTACGGCGTCACCCCCGCGGGGGTCAGTCGTGCTTGAGGCCCAGGACCTCGGCCGCCGCGAAGGTTTCGTTCGGGGGGCGGGAGTCGTAGTGCGGGGTGAGGAGGCCGTCCAGTTCCTCGTACGAGAAGGCCTCCTTCGCCGTGTCGAACTTGGCCGCCACCCTGGGCCGTTCCATCACGGCCACGATCCCGCCGTGCACGACGAAGAGCTGCCCGTTGGCCTTCGCCGAGGCGGGCGAGGCCAGGTAGCCGACGAGCGGGGCGACGTGCTCGGGGGCGAGGGCGTCGAGCTTGCCCTCCTCCGGCACCTGGAAGCCCGCGAACACGTCCTCGGTCATCCGGGTGCGGGCGCGCGGGCAGATGGCGTTCGCCGTGACCCCGTACTTGGCCAGGGCCAGGGCGGTCGAGGTGGTCAGGCCCACGATGCCGCCCTTGGCGGCCGCGTAGTTGGGCTGGCCGGCCGAGCCGCCGAGGAAGGCCTCGGAGGAGGTGTTGACGATGCGGCCGTAGACCGGGCCGCCCGCCGCCTTGGACCGCTCCCGCCAGTGCGCGGAGGCGAAGTGCGTGGTGTTGAAGTGGCCCTTGAGGTGGACCCGGATCACCGAGTCCCACTCCTCCTCCGACATCGAGAAGACCATCCGGTCCCGCAGGATCCCGGCGTTGTTGACCAGGACGTCCAGCCTGCCGAAGCGGGCGACCGCCAGGGCGACCAGCTCCCGCGCCTGCTCGAAGTCGGCCACGTCACCGAGGTGCGCCACCGCCTGCCCGCCCGCCGCGCGGATCTCGGCGGCCACCTCCTCCGCCGGGGCGGCCGAGGCCTCCCCCGAGCCGTCGCGGCCGGGCTGCCCGAAGTCGTTGACGACCACGCTCGCGCCGAGGCGGGCCAGTTCGAGCGCCTCGGCCCGGCCGAGCCCGCGGCCCGCGCCGGTGACGATGGCGCTGAGCCCCTCAAGTGGCAGTGACATCTACCGGTTTCCTCTCAGAGCGGGTCGGAGTCAGATTTCGATGCAGGTGCGCAGCGCGACACCCGTACGCATCTGGTCGAGGGCGTCGTTGATCTCGGAGAGCCGCACCCGGTGGGTGATCAGGCTCGCCAGGTCGACCCGGCCGGCCCGCCACAGGGCGATGGTGCGCTCGTAGGAACGGAGCACGTCCCCGCCGCCGTACATCGACGGCAGGATCTTCTTCTCGTCGAAGAACAGCGAGAACATGTCGATCTGGAAGGTGTCGTCGAGGGCGCCCGCGCCGACGATGACGACGCTGCCGCCGCGCCGGGTCATCTTGTACGCGGTCTGCGCGGTGACGGACTTGCCGACGACCTCGAAGACGTAGTCGAAGCCCTCCCCGGCGGTGATCCGGTTCTTGGCATCGTCGAAGGCGTCCGGGGCCACGGCCTCCGTCGCGCCGAAGCGCAGGGCCGCCCCGCGCCGCGACTCGACGGTGTCGATGGCGATGATCTGCGCGGCGCCCTGCAGCTTGGCGCCCTGGATGACGGAGATGCCGACGCCGCCGCAGCCGATGACGGCGACCGAGGACCCGGCCTCCACCTTGGCGGTGTTGATGGCCGCGCCGAGTCCGGTGGTGACTCCGCAGCCGATGAGGGCGGCGATGTCGAAGGGCACGTCGTCGGGGATCGGGACGGCGCACTTGGCGTCGACGACGAGTTCCTCGGCGAAGGTGCCGGTGGCGGCGAAGCCGAAGATGTCCCCGCCCGCGCGCCGGAAGTTGGGGGTGCCCGCGTTGACGAGGCTCTCCAGACAGAGGTGGCCCTGGCCGCGCTTGCAGGCCGCGCAGTGCCCGCAGGGCGGCAGCCAGCAGACGAGGACCCGGTCGCCCTGCCCCAGGTGCGTGACCCCGTCACCGACGTCGGCGATCACCCCGGAGCCCTCGTGGCCGGGGATGAAGGGTGCGGGCTGGGGCAGTACGCCGCTCATCGCGGACAGGTCGGAGTGGCACAGGCCGGTGGCCCTGATGCGGATCTTGACCTTGCCGGGGCCCAGGCCCACGGCCTCCATGTCGTCGACGACCTCGAGCTTGTCCTGGCCTATCTCGCTCTGCAGTGCTGCGCGCACGGTGCGGCTCCTTCGGTGGGCGGACTGTCTTGCGCGTGCTGACCTACGCGTGCTGAGCTACGCGTGCCGAGCTACGCGTGTTCGACGACGGTGTCGGCGAGGACCGGCGCGTCGTCGCGGTCGACGGCGGTCACCGCGACCAGGACGCGGCCGGTCTCCTGCCACATCCGGATGCGCAGCGTCTCGCCGGGGAAGACGATCCCGGCGAAGCGCGTGCGGTAGGCGCGGACCCGGGAGACGTCGCCGCCGAGTGCGGTGTCGACGACGGCCTTGAGGGTCATCCCGTACGAGCACAGGCCGTGCAGGATCGGCCGGTCGAAGCCGGCGAGCTTGGCGAACTCCGGGTCGGCGTGCAGGGGGTTCCAGTCGCCGGAGAGCCGGTAGAGGAGGGCCTGTTCCTCGCGGATGGCGCGCTCCTCGACGCGATCGGGGGCCCTCTGCGGCAGCTCGCTCTTGACGGAGGGGCCGCGCTCGCCGCCGAAACCGCCTTCCCCGCGCACGAAGAGCTGCGCGTCGCTGGTCCACAGCGGTCCGTCGGCGTCCGCGACCTCGGAACGCAGCACGATCACGGCCGCCTTGCCCTTGTCGTAGACGGCGGCGACCTTGGAGGTGGAGGTGGCGTGCCCCTTGACGGGGATCGGGCGGTGCAGCTCGATGGAGTGGCCGCCGTGCAGGACGTTGGCGAGGTTGACGTCGATGCCGGGGGCGGCGAGGCCGCCGAGCATGGCCATGCCGGCGCCGGCGACGGTCGCGAAGCTGGGGAGCACGTGGAGCCTGGACTCCAGGGTGTAGCGCAGCTCGTCGGGGTCGGTGGCCGGACGCCCGGCGCCGAGGCCGAGGTGGTAGAGCTGGATGTCCTTGTGGTCCCAGCCGATCTCCCCCTGGCGGGGTTCGGCGGCGAGGGCCTTGGCGGCATCGATCGGCATGGGGAAGCTGCTCCCTGTCTCGGGGCGCCGCGGCCTGCGCGAGCACCGCTGCCTTGGAAGACCTCGGTGCGGCCGTCCGCACCGTCAGCCGCACCGAGGTCGTACGCGGAACCGGTTCTAGAACGCGTTCTAGCGGGCCGGTCGAAGGCATGTATAACGCACGCCCGATCACTTGGGAAGACTCCTGACTTCACGTCAGACCCACTCACGAGGTGGCGTGTTGCTCCCTGACCAGGGCGGTGGCGGTTACGCTGCGCCGGTGGACGAAATGCCCGTGACGCACCGGCCCGCCCGTTCCCTGCGCGTCCTGCTGGACCCGCCGAACCCGGCCCTCGCGATCCGGCTGGGCCTGCAGCCGGACATCGAGGTGGTGACCTCTACGCTGGCCCGGCCGGCGGTGGCGCTGGTGGAGGAGCTCGCCACGGTGACGGCCCTGCTGGCCGAGGACCCGGAGTGCCGGGTGCTCCTCGCCACGGGTTCGGCGCATCCGGGACTGCGGGAGGCGGCCCTGGCGGCGGGCGCGGCGGGGCTGGTCCTGCGGGACGGCCCGGTCGAGGAGCTGGCGGAGTGCCTGCGCCGGGCGTCCACGGGCGAGACGGTGGTGGACCCGGCGCTCGCGGGCCCGTAGCGCGGCGACGGCGAAGCCCTCCGCCGGCGACCGGCGGAGGGCTGGGTGCCACGAGAAGTCCCACGGGGCCCTACGAGGTCCCACGAGGCCCTACGAGGCCCTACGAGGCCCTGCGAACTCCCCCGTCCCCTACGACGTCCAGTCGTCCACCGTCCGCGACGGATCCAGCGCCACCGGCAGCTTCTCCAGCCCCCGGAAGGCCGGGAACGGCCCCTTGAGCCAGTCCCCCGCCTCCGACTCCGGCATCGCCAGGACCATGTCGGGGAAGCGGTCGAGCAGCGCCGTCAGGCAGATCTCCAGCTCCAGCCGGGCCAGCGGGGCGCCCAGGCAGAAGTGCGGGCCGAAACCGAAGCCGACGTGGCTGCGCTGGAGGTGTTCGCGCGTGATGTCGAGGGTGTCAGGGTCGGGGAACTTCTCCGGGTCGCGATTGGCGGAGGTCAGGGCGATCTGCACGATCGCGCCCTGCGGAATGACCGTGCCGCCGATTTCCACGTCCTCCAGCGCGTAACGGAAGGTGGAGGTTTCCACGGAGCCTTCGTAGCGGACGAGTTCTTCGATCGCCTGCGGCAGGAGTTCGCGGTTCTCCTTCAGGGCCCTGAGCTGTTCGGGGTGGGTGAGCAGGTTGAAGACGCAGTTCCCGATCTGCAGGGTCGTCGTCTTGTGCCCGGCGAAGAGCAGCACCCACATCATCGACACGAGTTCGTCGTCGGACAGCGGCTCTTCCTCGTGCGGCGTCTGCACCAGCATGGTGAGGAAGTCGTCCGTGGGGTTTTCACGGGTGCGCCGGATGTGGTCGGTGAAGTAGTCCCGCAGCCAGTGTTCGGCCTGGACCAGGTCGTCCTTCATGTCCTTGCTGAACCGGGAGCGCGTCACCACGGAGAACCACTTCAGGACCTCGGTGCGTTCGTTCCCGACGATGCCCAGCAGCTCGCAGATGACCTGGACGGGCAGCGGGAGCGCGAAGGCCTTCATCAGGTCGACGGGCGCGTCGGTCGGGCACCGGTCCAGCAGCTCGTTCGCGAGCTCCTCGATGTGCGGGCGCAGGTCCCGGACGTGGCGCGGGGTGAAGGCCGTCTTCGCGATGTGGCGCAGCCGGGTGTGCCGGGGCGGGTCCGAGAAGAGGAGGTTGTCGTCGAGCGTCTCGCACGCGTCCCCGAACAGCGCGTGGTAGAGGTCGATGGCCTCGTGCATGTCCTTGCCGATGCGCGGATCGGCCAGGGCCGCGTGGGCGTCCTCGTAGCGGGTGATGAGGTACGTGTCCACGCCGTGGCGGGGGGTCAGCCGGGCGATGGGGGCCTGTTCGCGCAGGACCCGGTAGTACGGATGGGGGCACTGCCGGTATTCCGGCGTGCTCAGGGTCGCCGCCTTCACCGCTTCTTCCAGCGCGAGGCCGTCGTTCACCGCCGCAGTCGGTTCAGTCGTCACGCGGCCAGACCTTTCGGATGTCCCGGAATTGACGTTCGGCTCCTTTCCCTCCGGGCGCCGAAAGCAAAACCGCATTGACCCGTTCGGAGTCTGCGGGCCCCTCCGGGGAATGTCCGGCGCACTGCGGCGGGAGCCCGCCCTAGGGTGTGCGGTGATCCCAGTCCGCGGCCCGACGAAGGGGAATGCGCGTATGCCGGAATACGGTGCGAGCGGTATCACCGCTGGCGGAACGGTACGGCCGGATGTGCCGGGCGAGAACGCGGCGGGCGGGGAGGACGACGGCAGCCGGGCGGTGATCGACGTCCACCACCACTTCTGCGCACCGGCCTGGCGCGAGTGGGCCGAGAAGCAGGGGCTGGTGAACCCGAAGGCGCTGCCGCCGTGGGCGCGCTGGGACGCGGAGACCGCCCTGGGGCTGATGGACCGGGCCGGGATCGCCACCGCCGTGCTCAAGCCGATGCTGCCCGCCCGCTACGAGAGCTCCGCCCAGCTGCGCGAGGCGGTCACGGTGACGCTGCGGGCGGCGGTGGAGGCCTGCGAGGCGCATCCGGGCCGGTTCTTCTTCCACGCCCCGCTGTTCCTGGACGACCTGGAGGTGTCGTCGTGGACGCTCCGGCGCGGCCTGGACGAGCTGGGCGCGGTCGGGGTGAACGTGACCGCCAACTACGGGGGCGTCTACCTCGGGGACCCCTCCTACGACGGGATCTTCGCCGAGCTCGACGAGCGGTCGGCGGTCGTCGACACGCATCCGCACAACCTGCCGGGCGGCCCGCCCGGGGCGGTGACCGTGCCGGGGCTGCCGAACTTCCTGTGCGACTTCCTCCTGGACACCACCCGCGCCGCCGCGAACATGATCCGCACCCGGACGCTGGACCGCTTCCCGAACCTGTCGGTGATCCTGCCGCACGGCGGCGGCTTCCTCCCGCAGATCGCGACCCGGATGGAGGCCTTCGCGCACACCTTCGACCCGCCGGTGGAGCCCGCGGCGGTACGGGACCATCTGCGGCGCTTCTACTACGACACCGCCGGCCCGCTCTCCCCGGCGGGCACCCTGCTGGCGACGGTGTCCCCGGACCGGATCCTCTTCGGCAGCGACTGGCCGGCCTGCCCGGCCCCGGTCGTCACGGACGTCGCGGTGCCCGCCCTGGCCGCCGACCCCGCCTTCACCCCGGCGCTGCGCCGGGCCGTCAACCGGGAGAACGCGCTGCGCCTGATGCCGCGGCTGGTGCGCGTCTGAGGCTCCGCCCCGGCCCCCGCCGGGGCGGGCCCGCCCGTCAGCGGCGCAGCAGGGTGACCACCGCCGCGCCGCCGAGCCCGATGTTGTGCGCCAGTCCCACCCCGGCGCCGGGGACCTGGCGGGGTCCGGCCTCGCCGCGCAGCTGCCAGACCAGTTCGGCGGCCTGGGCGAGGCCCGTGGCGCCGAGGGGGTGGCCCTTGGAGATCAGCCCGCCCGACGGGTTGACCACCCAGCGGCCGCCGTAGGTGGTGGCGCCGCTCTCGACGAGCTTGCCGGAGGCCCCGTCGGCGCACATGCCGAGGGCCTCGTAGGTCAGCAGTTCGTTGACGGAGAAGCAGTCGTGCAGCTCGACGACGTCGACGTCCTCGATGCCGAGCCCGGAGGCCTCGTAGACCTGCCGGGCGGCAGCCGCGGTCATCGGCTTGCCGACGACGTCGATGCAGGAGCCGGCGAAGCTGTCCGCGGTGTCGGTGGTCATGGCCTGGGCGACGATCTCGACCGCCTTGTCGTGCAGTCCGTGCCGGACGACGAACCGCTCGGAGACGACGAGGGCGGCCGCCGCGCCGTCGGAGGTGGGCGAGCACTGGAGTTTGGTCAGCGGGTCGTGGATGGTCTTCGCGGCGAGGATCTCCTCGACCGTGTACACGTCCTGGAACTGCGCGTTCGGGTTGTTCGCGGAGTGCCGGTGGTTCTTGGCGCCGACCGCCGCCAGCTGGGCGGCCGTGGTCCCGTAGCGCTCCATGTGCTCGCGCGCCGCGTTCCCGAAGATCTGCGCGGTGGGCGGGGACATCTCGAAGCCGTGCGCGGCCGCCATGATCCCGTAGTGGCGGGCGACGGGCGAGGTCTTGAAGTCCCCTCCGTCGGCGCCGCCGCCCAGCGCGCCGCGCTTCATCTTCTCGAAGCCGAGGGCGAGGACGCAGTCGTTGAGGCCGCCCTCGACGAACTGGCGGGCCATCATCAGGGCCGTGGAGCCGGTGGCGCAGTTGTTGTTGACGTTGTAGACGGGGACCCCGGTCAGGCCCAGTTCGTACGCCGCGCGCTGCCCGGCGGTGGAGGCCTGGAAGCAGTAGCCGACGGGCACCTGTTCCACCAGCCCGTAGTCGACGCCCGCGTCGGCGAGCGCCGCGGTGCCCGCCTCCTTGACCATGTCCCAGTACTGCCAGTCCCGCGACTCCGGCTTCTCGAACTTCGTCATGCCGACGCCCACGATGTACGACTTCATTCCGCTGACTCCTAGTCCCTGGGGAGGCCGAGGATCCGCTCGGCGACGACGTTGAGCTGGACCTGTGTGGTGCCCCCGGCGATCGTCAGGCAGCGGGACATGAGCATGCCGTGGACGGCCCGCTCCCCCGCCCCCTCCCGCACCGCGCCCGCCGGTCCCAGCAGTTCGAGCGCGAGCTCGGCGGTCCGCTGCTGGTGGGGGGTCTGCACGAGCTTGCGTACGGAGGCTCCCGCGCCCGGCTCCAGGCCGGACACCTGCTGGAGGGTGGTGCGCAGGCCGATGCAGGCGAGGGCGTGGGCCTCGGCGGCCAGGGCGCCGACGCGGGCCCGGTAGGAGCCGTCGAGGCCGGCGGAGCGGGCGATGAGCGCTTCCAGGCCGGTGTCGAAGGTCATCTGGTCGGCCATGTGGACGCGTTCGTTGCCGAGGGTGTTGCGGGCGACCTTCCAGCCGCCGTCGGGCGCCCCGACGAGGGCGTCGGCGGGCAGCAGGACGTCGTCGAAGTACACCTCGTTGAAGAGGGCCTCCCCGGTGATCTCCTTCAGGGGGCGGACGTCGATGCCGGGGGTGTTCTTCATGTCGACGACGAAGTAGCCGAGGCCCTTGTGCTTGGGGGCGTCCGGGTCGGTGCGGGCGAGCAGGATCCCGAAGTCGGCGGTGTGCGCGGAACTCGTCCACACCTTCTGTCCGTTGACCCTCCAGGAGCCGTCCTCCAGCCGCTCGGCCTTCGTCCGCAGGGAGGCCAGGTCGGAGCCGGCGCCCGGTTCGGAGAAGAGCTGGCACCAGGTCGTGTCCCCGCGCAGCGTGGGCAGGACGTGGGCCTCGCGCTGCGCGTCGGTGCCGTAGGCGAGCAGCGAGGGCACGACCCAGGTGGCGATGCCGAGGTCGGCGAGGACGACCCCGGCCTCCTTCAGCTCCTGCTGCACCACCAGCTGTTCGACGGGCCCGGCCCCGAGCCCGTAGGGGCGGGGCAGGTACGGGGCCGCGTAGCCGGTCGGGGCCAGCACCCGGCGGGCGGCGGCCGGGCCGAGGCCGCGCGCGTCCTCGATGGCGGCGCGGGCGGCCGCCCGGTGGGCCTCGGCGCCCTCGGGGAGCTCCAGGCGCAGCTCGCGCCGGGCGCCGTCCGCCGCGAGGCGCACGGCGCGGATGCGGTGGCCGTCGCCGGGGCCGAGGAGCTGGCGGGCTACGAGGGCCCGGCGCAGGTAGACGTGGGCGTCGTGTTCCCAGGTGAAGCCGATGCCGCCGAGGATCTGGATGCAGTCCTTGGCGCAGGAGTAGGCGGCGTCGAGGGCCGTTCCGGCGGCGAGCGCGGCGACCAGCGAGCGCACCGGCGGGGCTTCGCCGTCGGCGTCGCCGTCGGCGTCGCCGTCGGCCGCGCTGTTCGCCGCGTCCCAGGCGAGGGCGCGGGCCTGTTCCAGGCGGACCAGCATGTCGGCGCACAGGTGCTTGACGCCCTGGAACCGTCCGATGGGCCGCCCGAACTGCTCGCGCACCTTCGCGTACTCGGCGGCGGTGTGCACGGCCCAGGCGGCGGTGCCGCAGGCGTCGGCGGCGAACAGCACGCAGGCCAGGTCCCGGACCAGGGCGGCGTCCAGCTCCAGCAGCCGGCCGGGCGGGACGACGGCGCCGCTGGCCCGCACTTCGGCGGTGGGACGGGTCGGGTCGGCGCTCTCGTGGGTGCGGATGTCCAGGGTGGCGGCGTCCACGGCGAACCAGCGGGTGCCGTGCGCGGCCTCGGCGGCGAGCAGCACGAGGTCGGCCTCTCCCGCGCCGAGCACCGGCGGCGCGGTCCCGTCGAGCAGGTACCCGCCGCCTTCGACGGCGACGGCGGTGAGGCTGCCGGGGCCGAGGGCGACCGCCCCGACCCGGCCGTCGAGCGGCTGGGCCCCGGCCCGGTCCAGGAGTACGGATGCCAGCGCGCTCGGCAGGAAGGGCCCGGGCAGCGCCGCCCGGGCGGCCTCCTCCACCACGACGGCCAGATCCAGCAGCGTCCCGCCCTCCAGGTGGGGCGCCAGCAGTCCGGCCGCGGCGAGCCCGTCCCAGTAGCCGGGCCGCGCCCCCGCCTGGGGCGGGACGTCGAGCAGCTTGCGCACCTCCTCGGGCGGTACGGCCCGCGCCACCCAGCCGCGCACGGCGTCGGCCAACTCCCGCTGTTCCTGCGTGATTCCGATGCCCATGCGCGGCAGAGTAGAACACGTTCCATTCTGACGGAAGGTCAGAAACGAAACGCGTCCCCAGAGGTCGTTCTCACCAGTATTGCCCGCTTATCGGCCGGTTCGGCCGTCGGCCACACTGGAACACGATCCACGGCCACTTCGCCACATGGCCGGCAGGAAGCGGGGCGTGGTCGCCGACACACTCAGCCCCTTCCCGCCATGCTGGCCAGAATATTTTCGGCAACCCTTAATGGGATTGACTGCCGCCATTCCTTCGTCGAGGATTCCTCCGAAAACCCCGCAGAGGGGGTCGGGGAGGGGGATACGACGTGAGAAAATCGGACGGTTCCCAACTATGGACGGGGAAGAGAAATCATAAACTTTCCGCGCGCTCGTACCGCGTCACTGACGGTGCCACTCGGAGCTGGTCTGGCGCTCGGCCTGCTGGGTCCCATTTCCGAAAAATGGGACAATCCCGTCAGCGTGGTCGTGAATGCCGTTTTCGCTGGCGGGTGGTCATGGGCCTGTTTCGCATTCCTGGTGGGCTATTTCCGTCAATCTAAAATTGAATCAGCCCTTCTTTCCTCTTTCGGGCTGGCCATCGGGGTGACTGCTTACTACCTGTTCAAAGATTTCATCCTCGTCGCCCCGAACGGACTGGGGGCCGGCGCCTCAGGCGAAGGAACGCTCTCTAGAATCCTGGTGTGGGGAACGCTGGCGTTTGCATTCGGGGCGCCTGTTGGATTCTTGGGCAACGTGGCACGAGTGCCAGGTGTTGGCGGCCTCTTCTTTCGGCTGCTCATTCCGCTCATAGCCTTTTACGAGACCTCCATGCGCTTGACCGGGGAGACGCATGGACCAAGTTCGGTTGTCATCATTACCTGGAGTGCCGTTCGGTTCACCGCCGTTGCCGCTGCGTTCGCTCTGGTGGGGCACGTGATCTGGAGTTGGTGGCACGCTCGGCGCACGTGGGGTGAGCCCGCGGGTCAGGACCGTTCGTAGTACCAGCCGTCGCCGCTCGCGGGGCCCACGTTGTGCTGGAGGCCGTTCGGATCGCTCCTCGTGAAGAACGACGGGTCCAGCCCACCGCAGAGCTGGCTGGTGGTCCGGCCCTGGTCCACCGTCCCCGCGCCGATGTTGATCCGGGCGCCGCCGTTGGTCACCGACACCACCTTGGCCGTGTATTCGCAGTGGCCCACCTGGGTGTCGGCGATCAGGCGGACGCCGCCGGAGCGGGTGAAGGTCACCGTGTCCGGCTGGCCGATGTTGAAGTCGGCCTTGATGGACCAGGAGCCCACGAAGTAGGAGGGGACCGCGTCACCGCCGGAGGAGCCCCCGCCGCTGGGCGAACCGGATCCGCCCGGAGTCGCGCCCGAGCCGCCGCCCGGGGCTCCCCCGGCGGCGCCCCCCGCGGCGGCCGCGCCGGAGCCCTTGGTCGGGCTGGTTCCCGTACCACCGGCTCCGCCCGGGCTGCCGGCCCCGCCGGGATTGCCGGAGCCGCCCGGGTTGCCGGAGCCGCCGCCGGGCGTTCCCGCGCCGCCCACGGCCGCGCCACCCGCCGCCGCGCCACCCTGCGCGGCACCGCCCTGTGCGGCCGCGCCGCCCGGGTCCGGAGTCCCGCCGGTCTGGCCCTGCGGCTGCCCCGGGGCGGCGGGGCCCGGGGAACCGGGCGCACCCGGGGTCGGCGAACCGCCCGCCCCCGAGGGGGTGCCACCCGCGCCGCCGGGGGTCACGGGACCGCTCGCCGCCGGGGGCGACGCCTGCCCGGCGTCACCGCCGCCATGGCCGAAGGGCTGGATCAGCGCCACCGTGCCGCCGCCGACCGCGAACACGAGGACGACCGGCACCGCGACGGTCCAACGCCGCCGATCCCGCCGCTCACCCCCGGAGGTGGCGCCCCCGGCCGCCGGGCCGGCCACCGGGCCGGCCACCGGGCCGGCCACCGGCTCATCGGACCCGGCCTTCGGCCGCAGGTCGAGCGTCGCCCGGTCGACGGGCCCGGAGCCGCCCTCCCCCGCACCCTCCCGCTCGGGCGCCGCCTCCGCGTCGAGCAGCCGCGCCGCCTGCCCGGCCAGCCGCGCCACCACCTTGGGAGGCAGCCACGCCCCGCCGAGCTTCTCCGGACGGACCCGCTCGGGATCCTCCAGCAGCTCCTCCACACCGGGCCGCTCGTCAACGCTCTTGATCAGGCAGCGCCGGATGAACGCCCGCAGGGCCTCGTCCCCGACCTTCTCCAGACCCGGCTCGCCCTCCACGATCTGGAACATCACGGCGTGCTGGTTGCTGGCACCGTGCCCGAACGGCAGCTCGCCCGTGGCCGCGTACGTCAGGACGCAGCCGAGGGTGAACACGTCGCTCTTCGCCCCGGCGCGCTGCCCGCGGACCTGCTCGGGCGACATGAACCCGGGCGAGCCGACGACCATGCCGGTGCTGGTGAGCAGCGACTCGACGGAGGTCTCCAGGGCGCGCGAGATGCCGAAGTCGATGACGCGGGTGCCCTCGACGGTCAGCATCACGTTCGACGGTTTCAGGTCGCGGTGCACGATCCCGGCCGAGTGGATGTCCTTCAGCGCCCGCAGCAGCCCGTCGGCGAGGGCGTGCACGGAGTCCACGGGCAAGGGGCCGTGCCGGCGCACGATCTGCTCCAGCGAGAGCCCGGGGACGTACCCCGTGGCCACCCAGGGCCGGTCGGCGTCCGGGTCCGCTTCGAGGACGGGTGCGGTGTACCGCTCACCGACCCGCCGGGCGGCGTCGATCTCGCGGCGGAAGCGGGCGCGGAACTGCGCGTTCGAGACGTGCTCCTCGTGCACCACCTTCACGGCGACCGTACGCCCGCTCCCGGACCGGGCCAGGTACACCCGCCCCATGCCCCCGGCGCCGAGCCGCCCGAGTAACAGGTACGGCCCGATCCGGCTCGGATCCCCGGCCGCGAGTGGCTTTATGCCCCCGTCGACGTTGTCGTCGTCACTCAGCGCACTGCTCATCCCGACCGCCCCCCGGTGATCCCCTGTGGTCGCCCGAACCGACCACCCGGCCGTTCGAACCCGCCACAGAATAAGGGCAATTGGTTGCAGGATGAAGGCAAGGGCGGCCGACACGGCACCGAGTGGTCCCGGCCTGACAGAATCCGGGGACGGGTACGAACACGGAGGTGGGGAACATGACGGTTCTGGTACTGCTCGTCGTGCTGGCGCTCGCCCTCGGCGGCTGCGCCTGCGTGGTGTGGGCCCAGCGTGGCGGACCGCGCTGGGTCCGCGTCGTGGCGGCGGCCACCCTCGGCGCGGGCGAACTGCTGCGCCGCGGCGCGAAGCGCCGCCGCCGAGGCATCCGCGGCAGCGGCGGCGACGGCGACACCGACTAGACCGCCCCCGAGCGACCTGCGTCGACCCCGAATGCCACCTGCGCCCCTGGCCCTCCCCGGCACGGGACACCGAGCGGATGCCCCTCGGAGTGCGCATCGCGATCACCGCCGCCGTCATCGGCTCCGGCGGCCTGGCCTACCGCGTCGGGTCCCGTCTGCGCGTGCGCGGCAGGCAGCACCTCGCGCCCGTCATCACCTCGTTCGCCCAGCTCCGCGGTGCGACGTACGTCCTCTACCTGCGCCCCTTCCTCTTCGACGGGCGCATGTCCAGGACGCCCGCCGAGGCACCCGGCTGGCTGTTCCGCTCGCCCTACGAGCTGCCCTGGCTGACGGAGGAGGACTTCCTGGTCCGGCAGTTCCACCGCCTCGGCCGGGTCGTAGCCATCGGACAGCCCGGCGAACGGCTGCCCGTGCTGGGCGCGGCACGCGGCTACCTCCCCCTCGACGACTGGCAGGGCACGGTGAGCGAGCTGATCCGGGACGCCCACGTGGTGGCACTGTCCGCCGCGCCCGGCCCCGGCACGGTCTGGGAGTTCACCGAGGCCCTGCGCACCCTCCCGCCGACCCGCCTGGTCCTGCTGATCTACTCCGGCCCCGAGGTCTACGACGCCTTCCGCCTGGCCGCCGCCCGCGAGTACACCGACCGCTCGGGCCGCTCCGCGACCGCCGAGCCCGCCCCGGGCTGGCCGGCGATGCCCGCGCTGCCGGATTGGCCGGCCCCCCGCGCACGCCGGAAGCGGCGGCTCAGGGAGGAGAAGTGGAGCAGTACAAGACGTACGTGGAGATGGCCGTCCGGGTCAGCGCCCGGCGCAGCCTCGCCAACACGTTCTTCCTGTCCATCAACACCGCCGCCGTGGCCACGGCGGCAGGCAGCCCTGAACGGAGGCAGCTGGCAGGGCGTGTCGGTCCTGGCGCCCTTGGCGGGGCTGCTCATCCTCTTGACCCAGTGCTTCACCTGGTTCGTGACGATGCGGCCCTACCGGCAGCTCAATGCCGCCGAGTACGCCGTGATCGGCGCGCTGGAGAAGAAGCTCCCCGCCTTCGTCTACTCGGAGGCGGAGTGGTCCGTCCTGGGCCAGGGCCGCGACTGGCGCACGTACCTGCCGCTGACCCAGGTCGAACAGTGGATCCCGCCGATCTTCGCCACCGCGTACGTACTGGGCGGCGACCTCGACGCAGTCGCCCCCGATGTCCGTGCTGTACGAGGACTTACGCCACCGCGCCCGACAAGCTCCGGCTGGTGTCCATAGCGCTCCTCCGTCACGCGGACGATCCGTGCCGCCGGCTCCTCCATGGAGAGCGCAGCGGCCCGAAGGTGATCGTATCGGACATAACCCTCCTTGAGAGATTGCCGATTGGCCGTCCTGTACCCGTGCATGAAGTCCTCGGTGTAGAGAACGTCCGCGTCCTTGTCGAACCGCAGGATCGTGAACGCGCCCGCGAATCCGGTGTGGGCGCCCGCCTCGAACGGCAGGATCTGCACCTGCGGCTGATCCCGTTCCCGCAGGGACAACAAGGTGGCCAGTTGGTTCCGCATGACCTCCCGACCGCCGATCTCCTGGTGCAGAGCAGCCTCACTCAGCACCACCCACACCAGTGGCGGGTTCTCGCGCTCCAGGATCCGCTGGCGGTCCAGCCGGGCCTCCAGCTTGGCCTCGAGGTCAAACGCGGTCCGCGCACCCAACACCGCCCGCGCGTACTCCGGGGTCTGCAACAGCCCGCAGATCAGCTGCGGCTGAAAGTTGGAGATGCACGTGGCGCGGGCCTCAATCTCCGCGTATTCCTGGACCCACATCGGGAGTTGACCGCGCAGCACCAGCCCCACCAGCCGGGAGAAGAACCCTCCCGTGCCGAGGACCGCGTCGACCCGCTCCGAAAAGTCCCGGGTCGGCACTCCGCGGGCGGTCTCGATCTGATGGACGGCCAGCCGCCGTTCCGCACGATCGCCTTCCACGGCATGGTCCGCGACGAGTTCGGCAAGAAGATGTCGAAGTCGTTCGGGAACACGGTCAACCCGCTGGACTGGATGGACAAGTACGGCTCCGACGCCCTGCGCTTCACCCTAGCCAAGGGCGTCAACCCGGGCGCCGACGTCCCGATCAGCGAGGACTGGGTCCAGGCGTCCCGCAACTTCGCCAACAAGATCTGGAACGCGACGCGCTTCGCGCTCATGAACGGCGCCACGGTCGAGGGCGACCTGCCGCCGGTCGACCAGCTGTCGGCGACCGACCGCTGGATCCTGCCGCGGCTGAACAAGGTCGTCGCCGAGGCGGATGCGTACTACGAGGACTACCAGTTCGCCAAGCTCGCGGACGCCCTGTACCACTTCGCGTGGGACGAGGTCTTCGACTGGTACGTCGAGCTGTCGAAGACGACGTTCTTCGAGGAGGGCGACCAGGCCAAGGTCTCGGCACGCGTCCTGGGCGAAGTCCTCGACGTCACCCTGCGCCTGCTCCACCCGATCGTCCCGTTCGTCACGGACACCCTGTGGACCACGCTCACGGGCGGCGAGTCGGTCGTCAGCGCCGAGTGGCCGAAGGCTGTGTCCGTTCCTGGGGCTGACGCCCCGGGCGGGTTCCGCGACGAGGCCGCGGAGCAGGAGATCGAGCTGGTCCAGCAGGTCGTCACGGAGGTCCGCCGGTTCCGCTCGGACCAGGGCCTGCAGCCGGGCCAGAAGGTCCCGGCCCGCCTGGAGCTCGACGGCACGGCGTTGGCCCCGCACGAGGCGGCCATCCGCCAGGTGCTGCGCCTCCAGCCGGAGGGCGAGGGCTTCGCCGCCACCGCCTCCCTGCCGGTGGCCGGCGCCACGGTCTCGCTCGACCTGTCGGGCACCATCGACGTGGCGGCCGAGCGCAAGCGGCTGAGCAAGGACCTGGCCGCCGCCGAGAAGGAGAAGCAGCAGGCCGAGGCCAAGCTCGGGAACGAGGCGTTCATCGCCAAGGCCCCCGACAACGTCGTGGACAAGATCAGGGCCGGCTCGCCAAGGCCGCCTAGGACACCCTCTGACTCGGGCCTCGGCGGTGAGGCCTACGGAATGCACAGCGTCTCGTACGGGCTCGACAGAGAGAACTCGCGTTGCTCGGCGACGATCTGGGCCTGGTGGAGATCGAACTTCGCCATGTGCAGGAGGTCGTCGAGGCGCGTCGGCTTCTGACCCAGCAGGTCGAGGGCGATCTCGGCAGCCCCGTCTCTCCGATCCAGTCGGTCTCGGAAGAAAACCAGGTTCTTCTCGACGACAAGGAGAGTCATGTCGAACTCGAGCCTGAAGCGGCGGTCGGGAAACTAAGAGCGGAAGAGAGACAGCGTGACCATCGCGGATTCTGGAGGCATGGCGAAAGGACTGCCGAGAAACGCTCGCAGCCATTTTAGGGCGGCTCAGCGGGGCCGTCAGGCCCCCAGGTAGTCGCGGATTCCGGCCAGCGGGTCGCGACCGTGCTCCTCGGCGTACTCGCGGCGGCGCGAGTCGGCCTTTTGAGGATTCGCCAGGCAGCAGTAGTCCCAGAAGTCGACCAGCACCCGGAACGCGTCGTCGAGGGTGTATTCACCCTGAACGTGCTCGACGAAGTAGTTCTCGACCCTCACGCCCTGCGGGCTGATGGTGACGGTGTGCGCATTCCCGTCCAGGTCCTCCGGCGCGAAGGCCGGGTTCGCCTTAGCCTCGGCCATGAGGTCGATCGCCTCCAGGACGGACAGCGGCGAGAGCTGAATGTCAGCCGTCACCCACTGTCCCAGGATGTTCAACTCGGCAGGCCCGGAGAATTCCGGCACACCGAAGGCGTCCTCGACGTAATACTTAGTGCGAATCACTGCTCAGTTCTCCTTCTTGCCTACCTCGGCATGAGCGGGTAAATGGTCTTCGCATCACCAGTGATCGGGTCGAAATAGCCTTCGAACGTAATGCCCTTCCAGTCTCCACGCCACTTGTTGGTGGCGGGGTCGACCACCCTGCCGTTCTCGAAGGATTTCTCCATGGCACGCCTGACCTGTTTTTCCGTCCAACCCGGGGGGAAGAAGGTCGTCTTAGCCCGCTTCATTACCATCTCCCCGGTGCGCGGATCGCGCCTCCACACATTGCCCGTGGCCAGTCCCGTCTTGTGATCGATCTCAATGATCCTCGGGACCTTCACCATGTAGGGGTTGAGGTCCTTGCTATCGGGTCGGAAATGGTAACCGGACACTTCATTCGCCCATCCGCGATGTGTCGCGCCGTCACTTGCGCGACATGTGTCACTCTCGTACGCCCCTGTCTACCCAAGAGACATTGCGAACACAAACACGGTTTCAGGCAGACGACACCCGGCCAAACAGGCCACGCCTGCGGAACCCGGAGCCGCCTGCGTACGGATCACGCAACGCCGAAGCCGCCAGGGAAGGGGCGGGGCCGCCGCGCTCGGAGCCTTCCAACGAGCGCTGCTGGGGCCTCGCCGAGGCGGCCGATTCCGGCGAGCCGGCGCTGACCGAGCTGGTCGCCAACGTCGTACGGCACGTGTCCGGGCGGGGCTGTTCGGTGCTGATCCAGCGCCGGCCGGAGGGGCTGCGGGTTGAGGTGACGGACGGGTGCCCCGCGCACCCCGCATCGCGCCGGACGGCGACCCCCTCGGCGAGGGCGGGCGAGGGCTGCGACTGGTGCGGGCGGTCACCGACCGCTGGGGCGTGCTGCCGCTGCCGGGCGGCGGGAAGACGGTGTGGTTCGACTGCGACAGGTGAAGCCCCCCGTGCTCGGAGATAATGCCCCGGCGAGCGGAAGATCACGGGGCGACGGGGGCCGAGCGGCGTGCAGGAGACCATCGAGGGGCGTTACCAGCTCGACGAGTTGCTCGGCCGGGGCGGCTTCGGCGAGGTCTGGCGGGCCAAGGACTCCCGGGTGGGCCGCTGGGTCGCGGTGAAGATCGGGTACCCCGAAACCCCCGAGGAGACCCGGAGGTTCGAGCGGGAGGCGAGCCTCGCCGGGAACCTCACGCACCCCAACATCGCCACCATCCACGACTTCGGCCGCACCGAACGCGGCGGACGCGACGCGGTGTTCCTGGTGATGGAGCTGCTCCAGGGCCGCAGCCTCGCCGAAGCCCTGGAGGGTGGCGTGCCGCCCCTCGCCGACGCGCTGGAGTGGGCCGGGCGGATCGCGGACGCGCTGGGGGCCGCGCACGACGCCGGGATCGTGCACCGGGACGTCAAGCCGGCCAACGTGATGGTCACCGAGAGCGGCGTGGTCAAGGTCCTGGACTTCGGGATCGCCAAGTCCCAGGGCACCCCGGGTACGGAGCTGACGGCCACCGGGATGATCATCGGCTCCTTCCCGTACATGGCGCCGGAACGCTGGACCGGCGGTGCGAACGGGGTCCCCGTCGACGGCAGGGCCGACCTGTACGCCCTCGGCTGCGTGCTGACGGAGCTGCTGACCGGCCGCCGGCCCTTCCCCGCCCGCGAGATGCACGAGCTGCTCGCCCAGCACCTCACCACCGCGCCGCCCGCGCCGGGTTCGCTGCGCGAGGGGCTGCCGGGCGCGCTGGACGCGCTGGTGCTCGACCTGCTCGCGAAGGACCCGCGCGAGCGGCCCGCGACCGCCGGGGAGGTGAGCCGCAGGCTCGCGGAGCTCGCCCGGGGGCCCGCCGACGCCCCCGCGCCCGTCCCCGTACCGGCCGCCCCGGCCGCGTCGTCCTGGCCGCCGCCGCCCTCGTACTCGCCCACCGTGCACACGGCCGCCGGGGATCCGGTCCGCTCGATGCTGGAGCGGCGGCTGCGCCAGTTGCTGGAGGACGCACCCACCGACCTCGTCCCGCGGCTGGACATGCTGGTCGCCGACGTGTCGGAGGAACTGGGCGCCCACGACGCGCTGGCGGTGCGGACCGCGTACCACCGGGCCATGGCCGTACGCGGGCACTCCCCCATCGACCTGGAGCGCATCCTGCCGAGGATGGTGCGGGTGCTCGGCCTGGAGCACCCCGACACGATCACCGCGCGCGCCGCGTACGTGGGCGAGGCCGCGGCCTACGGGTCCGGCGACGGCCGCCGCCACGAGGCAGAGCTGCGCGAGGTCATCGAACAGGCCGTCCGGGTGCTGGGCGCCGACGACCCCGTCACGCTGTCCGCCCGCTACCACCTGGCCGGGGCCCTCCAGCGCGGTGACGCGGCACGCGACGGCCGGTGGGGGTCGGACACCCCCGCGCAGGCGCACGCCGAACGCACCTGGCTGGCGCCGCTCCTGCCGGACCTGGAACGGCGGCTGCCCGCCGGCAGTCCGGTCCTCGTCGACGTACGGCGGCGCCTCGCGCACGACGCCTGGCTGCTCGGCGACTTCGCCGCCGCCGCGCCCCTGTACCTGCGGCTGTACCCCGATCTGGGAGGGCTCTCGGAGCGCGGTGACCCCGAGACCGCGTACCGGGTGCTCCGCAGCGTCGGGGAGGCGGGGGAACCCGGCCGGGCGCTCGGCCACCTCAAGGCGCTGCTGCACCGGCTCCACCTGACCGTCGGCAACACGCACTGGCTGACCCACGAGGTGACGGAGACCCGCGACGCCTGCCGCCGGGCGCTGCGCGAGGAGCGCCTCTCCGAACTGGGCGGCGGCCTGTCCCGCCTCTTCGGCCGCTGACCCGCGCCGGGCGCCGAGCCGAGCCGGGCGCCGAGCCGGGCGCCGAGCCGGGCGCCGAGCCGGCAGGCCCGGCCGGGCCGCCCGGGCGGCAGGCCCGAGGCCGGAGCGCCGCCCAGGCCGAAGCCCCCCGCCCGTAGCGTCCTACCCGCCGGTAGGGCAGCATGGCCCGGCAGTGACCCGCAGCTCAGCAGGAGGAACGACATGGCCACCCCCAAGCCGGAGACCCTGGCCGCCTTCGAGGCCGCCAAGGGGTTCATGCCCGTGGGCGAGGGCCTCGCCCTGTACGAGGCGGCCGTCGCGGCGGCGGCGCTCGGGCTGCCGCTGCTGGAGGTCGGCACGTACTGCGGGCGCTCCACCCTCCTGCTGGCCGACGCCGCCCGTGAGGCCGGGGTGCCCGCGCTGACCGTCGACCACCACCGGGGCAGCGAGGAGCAGCAGCCGGGCTGGGAGTACCACGACCCGACGGTGGTGGACCCGGAGGTCGGGCTGATGGACACCCTGCCCACCTTCCGCCGCACCCTGCACGCGGCCGGTCTGGAGGAGCACGTCATCGCCCTCGTGGGCCGCTCCCCGCAGGTGGCCTCCGTCTGGGGCGGACCGCTCGGCCTCGTCTTCATCGACGGCGGCCACACCGACGAGCACGCGACCGGCGACTACGAGGGCTGGGCCCCGCACCTGGCGCCCGGCGGGACCCTGGTGATCCACGACGTGTTCCCCGACCCGGCCGACGGCGGGCAGGCCCCGTACCGGATCTACCTGCGGGCGCTGGCCTCGGGCGCCTTCGAGGAGACGTCCGTCACGGACTCCCTGCGCGTCCTGCGCCGTACCGGCAGCGGCATCTGAGTCCGGACATACAAGAAGCTCATCGCACCACGCCCCCGGATGGAGCACGGTCCGTACGGGTACCGGCCGGGCGTTCTAGCATCGCGAGGTGCGCTACGACGAAAGCTCCCCGGCCCCCGAGTCCCGCGACGCCATCAGCCCCGACCAGCGGCCCTGGTACAGGCGCCGCTCCACCCTGGCGGTGGCGGTCGCGGTCCTCGCCCCGACCCTCCTCGCGGGCTGGGTCCTGACCCAGGTGGTGACGGAGGCGGGCACGGACGCGAAGCGGCCGGCCTCCCTCACCCCCCTCCCGGCCTCGCACAAGGCGGCGGGCGACGCGAAGTCCAGCGCGTCCCCGACCGCCCCGGCGAGCCCGACGGCCCCCGCCTCCGGCCCGGCGGCCGCCCCGGCCAAGGGGCCCCTCTCCGGCAAGACGGTCGTGATCGACCCCGGGCACAACACCGGCAACTTCAAGCACACCGACGAGATCGACCGCCAGGTCGACATCGGCACCAACCGCAAGGAATGCGACACCACCGGCACCACCACCAACTCGGGTTACATGGAGGCGGAGTTCAGCCTCGACGTGTCCCGACGGCTGCGCACCCTCCTGGAGGGGCGCGGGCTGAAGGTGGTGCTCACCCACGAGGCCGGCACCGCCCGCCCCTGGGGCCCCTGCATCGACGAACGGGCCCGGATCGGCAACGAGGCCCACGCCGACGCCGTCGTCTCCGTCCACGCGGACGGGGTCTCCGCCGGCAGCCGCGGCTACCACATCATCCTCCCGGCCCGGGTCAAGGCGGGCGGCGCGGACACCGCCGCGATCGTCGGCCCCTCCCGTCAGCTGGGCGAACGCATCGGCAGCAACTTCGCCCGCACCACCGGCTCGGCCCCCGCCAACTACCTCGGCTCCGGTACCGGAATGGTCGTCCGCGACGATCTGGGCGGCCTCAATCTCTCGACCCGGCCCAAGGTGTTCATCGAATGCGGCAACATGCGTGACGACAAGGACGCCGCCCAGCTGAAGAATCCGGAGTGGCGCCAGAAGGCGGCCCAGGGCATCGCGGACGGAATCGTCGGCTTCCTCGGCGGGTAGCCCCGGCGAGGGGCGGCTCGCCGCCCCGATCATCTCGGCCGCGGAAACCTCCGTACCATGGTGCCGCCCGCCCGCTCCCGCCCCGGTCCGCCCACGCGACCGCGGCGCCACGAGACGACCGCGACCGAGAAGGACATCAGAGACGTGAACATCCGCTCCCTCACTCGAGGCGACGGCGTGGTGATCGGAGCAGCGGCACTGCTGTTCGTCGCCTCGTTCCTCGACTTCTACTCCGCCACCAACGTGGACATGCCGAGCGCGTGGGACACCGATTACTCCGGGCTGGCGCTGCCCACGATCTTCCTGACCGGGTTCATCGCCGCGGGTCTGCTGATCGCGGCGCGGTTCCAGCCCGAGGGCCGCAAGCTCGGCGGGCTGCCGCTGACGGCCTGGGGCACGGTGCTGGCGGTGGCGGCCGCCTGGGCCGCCCTGTGGTCGCTGATCACCGTCCCGACCCGGGTCGACCCGGGCGCCGGCTGCGTCATCGCCCTCCTCGCCGCGCTGGCCCTGGCGGGCGTGGCGGTCGCCGGTCCGATGATTCCCGCGCTCGCCGGGCCGCTCGTACCGGAGCCCAAGCCCGTCGCCCCCGCGCCCTACGGCGGCCACCAGCCGCAGCCGGGCACCGGGTACGGCTACCCGGGCGGCCCGCAGCAGCAGACCCCGTACGGTGCCACCCCGCAGCCGGTCCCGCCGTACGGCGGCGGCCCGGCCGCAGCTGGCCCGCAGCAGGACGCCGCCGCTCCGCAGCAGCAGCAGCCGCAGCAGCCGCAGCCCGCCGCCGAGTTCACGCCGTTCTGGTTCGCGGTGCCGGTGGCCCGCCCGCTGTTCGGTGAGGACGGCTCCCCCACCCCGATCGCGGAACTCGCGCCCGGGACCTGGTACCTGGCCGTCGACCAGCGCGGCCCCGCCACGCTGATCGCCCAGACCCAGGACGGGCGCCGCGGCGTCCTGAACGACACGTCGGGCATCCAGCGGGGCTAGCTCCCCCGCCCCCTCGACGAAGGCCCCCCGCCCGCACGGGCAGGGGGCCTTCGCGCTTCCCGGACTTTCCGGCCTTCCCGGCGGGACGCCCGTGCCCTACAGTCCATCTGACGCTTCGTCAGATATGGGTGACGGCGGCTGCCGCGACGGCTTCTCGGAGGGACCCCCATGCGCCTCGGACTCGCACTCGGCTACTGGGGCCGCGGCCCCGGCCCCGCCCACCTCGACCTCGCCACCGAGGCCGAACGGCTCGGCTACGACTCGGTGTGGACCGCCGAGGCCTGGGGCTCCGACGCCTTCACCCCCCTCACCTGGATCGCCGCGCACACCTCGCGCATCCGCCTCGGCACCGCCATCGCCCAGATGGCCGCCCGCACCCCCACCGCCACCGCCATGCACGCCCTCACCCTGGACCACCTCTCCGGCGGCCGGATGATGCTCGGCCTCGGCCTGTCCGGGCCGCAGGTGGTGGAGGGCTGGTACGGGCGCCCCTTCCCCGCGAGCCCGCTCACCGCGACCCGCGAGTACGTCGACGTCATCCGCCAGGTGCTGCGCCGCGAGGGCCCCGTCGCCCTCGACGGCCGCTTCCACGCCCACCCGTACCGCGGCGAGGACGGCACCGGCCTCGGCAAACCCCTCAAGCCGATCACCCACCCGCTCCGCGCGGACCTGCCGCTGCTGCTGGGCGCGGAGGGGCCGAAGAACATCGCCCAGACCACCCGGATCGCGGACGGCTGGCTGCCGCTGTACTGGTCGCCGACCCGCACCGACGTCTACCGGGCCTCGCTGGCCGGCCTCCCCGAGGGGTTCATGATCGCCCCGATGGCCCGGGCCAAGGTCTGCGAGGACGTCGCCGAGGGGCTGCTCCCCGTCAAGGCCATGCTGGGCTTCTACATCGGGGGCATGGGCCACGCGGCCCGCAACTTCCACGCCGACCTCATGGGGCGGATGGGCTACGAGGAGGAGGCCCGGCGCATCCAGGAGCTGTTCCTCGCCGGGCGCAAGGAGGAGGCGGTGCTCGCCGTCCCGGACGCGTTCGCCGACGAGATCTCGCTGGTCGGCCCGCGCGAGCGGATCGCGGAGCGGCTGGAGCTGTGGCGCGAGGGGCCCGTCACCGACCTCCTCGTGACCGCCCCCGACCCGCACACCCTGCGCGTACTGGCGGAACTGAACTCCTAGGCGGCCTCGGCCCGCGGCACCGCTTCCAGCAGCTCGCGGACGTCCAGCGGCATCACCGCGATCTCCATCGTCCCGCCGTCCTCCAGGGCGCAGGCCACGATCCGGGAGCCGGGGTTGATGGAGATCCCCTCCCGGACGGAGGGCGGGCGCAGGGCGGTGGCGCGGGCTCCGGTCAGGGGGACGGCGGGGCCCCGGCCGGGCTGCCAGCGGGGAGCGCCCTGGTCGACGTGGACCCGGCCGGTCCGCCAGCGGCCCTCGCCCGCCGGGCGGCGGGCCATGCACGGGATCCCGGCGGGGGAGCCGCCCTCCTGCCTCTGGCGGTGCTTGCGGCGCAGCAGCCAGCCGGCGCCGGCGGCCGCGAGGGCGAACAACAGGAACTCGATCACACCGGCCATTGAAACAGGCCGGGACCGAAACGGGCCAGGACGGCCGGAACCCGCCCACCGGAGTCCGGTGGGCGGGTGCACGGTGCCGTCGGGCGGGGCTATCCGCCCAGCTGGGAGAGGCTCGGGACCTTGTCGGTGACCGTCGCGCCCGCGTTCTGGCCCGCCTCCTTCACGCCGTTGATGACGTTCTGGAAGGAGCTGATGTCGGCGTCGCCCGCCTGGCCCTTGCGGAGCTTGGAGCCGAGGCCCTTGAGGGACTCGATGCCCGCCGTCAGCGGACCGATCGCCTTCGACAGCAGCGGGTCGCCCTTGGCGTTCTCGGCGGCGGCCTTCAGCCGGTTGTACGCGAAGGCGCCCGCGAGGCCCGCCTTGATGAGCGCAAAAGTACGGCCCTTCGCGCCTTTCTTGAACTTGCCCGCCTGGTACGGCTTGATGATCCACTGGTACGTCGCCCCGGCCGCGAGACCGGCGTTGGCCACGAAGCGGGTCTTGGCGAACTTCTGCTTCTCGGCGGGCGTGCTGGGCGAGGGCGTCGCCGCGGCCAGCTCGTCCTCCTCCGCGGCCGCCGGCTCGGCGGCCACGAGGACGGCCAGCTCGGCCGCGGCGGCCGAGGAGATCTCCTCCTGCCGGCCCTGGTCGCCGCCACCACAGGCGGTGGCGCCGGCCAGCAGCGCGGTGGACAGGACCACCGCCGTCAGGGCGCGGCGGAATCGGACGGTCGTGGGTACGGACACGGTTGCCTCCGGGGACTGAGGTGTCCCCCGCAGCCTCACCCCGGCCCGGCGGCCGCACCACTTGGGCGACCCGTTCGGGTTCGGTGCGCCCGGCCCGGCCCGTTCGGCCCCGCGGGGTTTGGCCCGCGCCGGTGCGGCAAGACGCGGGACATGTCCCCCTACACCCGAGCACACGCCCGCGTGACCGCCCGCGACGGCAATCCGGTGGCCAGGGCCGTCGTCCTGGTGGCGGACGCCGCCGCCTTGCTGATCGTCCTGTGGATCGCGCTGTGGCTGCTGGACGCCAACCAGGGCAACGCCCTGGTCTCCTTCGTGCACGACGCCGCCGACTGGCTGGCCGGCTGGTCCTACGACCTGTTCACCTTCGACCGCGCCTGGGTGCAGGTGGTCGTCGGCTACGGCCTGGCGGCCGTGGTCTACCTGCTCGTCGGCCACGCCGTGGCCGGCCGCCTCGCCCGGCGCTGAACCACCGGCCCCCGGGCCGCCGCCGTGGCGGCGGCGGTCCGGGCAGGCCGGCTCAGCGGCAGCAGTCCGGTTCCAGGCCGCGCGGCAGCGCGAGCCCGCCGAACACCTCGCCCGTGGCCTCGTCCCCGCCCAGCGCCGCCACCGCGAGCAGCAGGGAGCCCGCCGTCCAGGTCGTCTGCTCCACCGGCCACACCGCCCGGTCCTCGAAGACGTAGCCCGTCCAGTACATGCCGTTCTCGGCGCGCAGGTGCCCGATCGAGCGCAGGATCTCCAGCGCCCGGTCGGACTCGCCCATCACCCACAGGGTCAGCGCCAGCTCGCAGGACTCCCCGCCCGTCACCCACGGGTTCGGCAGCACGCACCGCACCCCGAGGTCCGGGACGACGAACTCGTCCCAGCGCTCCTCCAGGCGGGCCTTCGCCTCCGGCCCGGACAGGGCGCCGCCGAGCACGGGGTAGTACCAGTCCATCGAGTAGCGGGACTTGTCGAGGAACCGCTCCGGGTGGTGGCGCACGGCGTGCGCGAGCGCGCCCGTCGCCAGCTCCCAGTCGGGCTGCGGGTCGCCCCGGTGGTCGGCGATGGCCAGGGCGCAGCGCAGGGCCTGGTGGATGGAGGAGGAGCCCGTCAGCAGGGCGTCGGTGACGGCGCCGCCGTCGGCCTCCCGCTTCCAGCCGATCTCGCCGCCCGGCTGCTGGAGGCCGAGGACGAACTGGACGGCCGCGTACACCGCGGGCCACATCCGGTCCAGGAAGGGGTCGTCGCCGGTGGCGAGGTAGTGGTGCCAGACGCCGACGGCTATGTACGCGACGAAGTTGGACTCCCGGCTCGCGTCCTGCGGCCCGTCGGTGTCCACGCCCTCGGGCCGGTCCGCGTAGGCGGCGTACCAGGAGCCGTCCTCGTTCTGGTGGCGGACCAGCCAGTCGTACGCCCGCTCCGCGGCCTCGTGCTCGCCCGCCGCGTCGAGGGCCATCGCGGCCTCGGTGTGGTCCCACGGGTCGAGGTGGTGGCCGCGGAACCAGGGGATGGCCCCGTCGGCGCGCTGCGCGGCGAGGATCCCGGCGACGGTGGCGGCGGCCTCCCCGGCGGTCAGGACGCCGTCGAGGACGAGGTGTTCGGGTACCTCGGGCACGGTGCGCCCGGGCGAGCTCACTGGGCCGCGCCGACGGGGAGGTGCGGCTTGGTCGCGTACGCCACGAAGCTCTTGCCGATGACCGGGTTGAGGGCCTGCTCGGCGAGGCGGGTCGCGAGGGGCTTCTTCATGATGTCCCAGACCAGGAGCTTGTGGTACGCCTTGACCGGGAGCGCCTTGTCGTTGTCGACGCCGAAGGCGCACTTGAGCCACCAGTACGGGGAGTGCAGCCCGTGCGCGTGATGGGTGCCGTACGGCTTGAGGCCGGCGGACTCCATCTTGCCGAGCAGCTCGTCCGCCTTGTAGATGCGGATGTGGCCGCCCTCGACCTCGTGGTAGGCGTCGGAGAGCGCCCAGCAGATCTTCTCCGGGCCGTAGCGGGGCACGGTGATGGCGATGCGGCCGCCGGGCTTGAGGACGCGGACCATCTCGGCGAGGACGCCCTTGTCGTCGGGGATGTGCTCCATCACCTCGGAGATGATGACGACGTCGAAGGACTCGTCGGGGAAGGGCAGGGCGAGGGCGTCGCCCTCCATGGCGGTGGCGGTGGCCCCGACGGGGGCCTCACCGGCCTCCTTCATGGCGGCGAACCACTTGGCGACCTCGCGGATCTCCTCGCCGTTGCGGTCGACGGCGACCACCTGGGCGCCGCGCCGGTAGCACTCGAAGGCGTGCCGGCCTGCGCCGCAGCCCAGGTCGAGTACGCGGTCGCCTGCGGCGAGCGGGAACCGGGAGAAATCGACGGTCAGCACGGGGTCCTGCCTTCGCGGTCGCGGGGGTGAAGGGTGTTGCGCATGGGACGGGGGAGGAGCGGGGGCGTTCGGCGGCGTCGGCAGGTCACCGCGCGGCGCGGCGGCCGCGGGCGGCCTCGGCCTGCTCGATCGCGGCTCTGTAGTGCCGGACCGTGCCCTCGGCGGCCTTGGCCCAGGTGAACCGGGCCAGGACCCGCTCCCGTCCGGCGGCGCCGAGGCGGGCGCGCAGCCCGGCGTCGCCCAGCAGCCGGCCCAGCGCGGCGGCCAGCGCCCCCGCGTCGCCGGGCGGCACGGCCAGGCAGGTCTCGCCGTCGGGGCCGGCCACCTCGGGGATGGCCCCGCCGGTGGTGGCGACCAGCGGGGTGCCGGTGGCCATGGCCTCGGCCGCCGGGAGCGAGAAGCCTTCGTAGAGGGAGGGCACGCAGGCGACCTCGGCACTGCGCACGAGGTCGACGAGCTCGGCGTCGGTGATGCCCTTGACGAAGCGCACCGCGTCCTGGAGGTCGTACTTCTCGATCGCGCGGGCGACCGGTCCGCTCTCGGCGCGCTTGCCGACGACGACGACGTGGGCGTCGGGCCGCTCGGTACGGAGCTTCGCGAGCGCCTCGACGAGGTGGACGAGGCCCTTGAGCGGGACGTCGGCGCTGGAGGTCGTGACGATCCGTCCGGGCACCTCGGCCACGGAGGCGTCGGGCGACCAGAGGTCGGTGTCGGCGCCGATGTGCACGACGTGGATGCGCTCGTCGCGCACGCCGAGGTGCTCGGCGATCTCCTGCTGGGAGGAGCCAGAGACCGTCAGCACGGAGGGCAGGCGGCGGGCGACGCGGCCCTGCATGCGCGTGAAGCCGTACCAACGGCGCACGGAGAGCCGCTTCTTGCGGTCCTTCGCGGCGGCGAGGTCGAGCCCCCGGTCGACGGTGATGGGGTGGTGGATCGTCGTCACCAGGGGGGCGCCGACATCGCCCAACAGGCCGTAGCCGAGGGTCTGGTTGTCGTGGACGACATCGAACTCACCGGCCCGCGCGCGCAGGTGGCGCCGGGCGCGGAGCGAGAAGGTCAGCGGCTCGGGGAAGCCGCCGGTCCACATGGTGGCGACCTCGACGGCGTCGATCCAGTCCCGGTACTCGTCGCGCTTGGGAGTACGGAACGGGTCGGGGCTGCGGTACAGGTCCAGGCTCGGCAGCTCGGTGAGCGTGGCGCCGGTGTCGAGCACCGGGTAGGGCTGCGCTCCGATGACCTCGACGGAGTGGCCCAGCTTCACGAGCTCGCGCGAGAGGTGGCGGACGTAGACGCCCTGACCGCCGCAGAACGGGTTCCCCTTATAGGTGAGGAGTGCGATGCGCAACGGGCGGTCGCCGTCGGTGGCGGAACCCACGAAAGGGCTCGTCACCATGGCCTCTGCGGTCACTCTCGGCCCCCTTCTCCCTGCACTTTCGCCGGAGCGTAACCGCTCGGATAATGTAGAACAAGTTTCAGACTTGATCCGTTGAAGACCATTGAATCTACCGGCCGGAAACCACACCGTAAGAGGCGGAGCAGGTGATTCGCGCCACGGCTCGGACGCCTGACATGCTGGCTCCGGACCATCCCGGAAGCAGCTCCCCGCAACGACACGGAACGCCAGGAACGGGACACATGACAGCGGAAGCGAAGGCGGTCGCGAAGCCGGCGACCACACCGGCGACCACACCGGCGTCCCCTCCCCTGACGGAACGCCAGGAGGCCCGCCGCCGCCGCATCCTGCACGCCAGCGCGCAGCTGGCCAGCCGGGGCGGCTTCGACGCGGTCCAGATGCGCGAGGTCGCGGAGCTGTCGAGCGTCGCGCTGGGCACCCTGTACCGGTACTTCCCCTCCAAGGTGCACCTGCTGGTGGCCACCATGCAGGACCAGCTCCAGCACATGCACACGACGCTCCGCAAACGCCCCCCGGCGGGCGAGGAGCCGGCCGCGCGCGTCGCGGAGACCCTGATGCGCGCCTTCCGCGCCCTCCAGCGCGAACCGCACCTGGCCGACGCCATGGTCCGCGCGCTGACCTTCGCCGACCGCAGCGTCAGCCCGGAGGTCGACACGGTCTCCCGCCTGACCACGGCCATCATCCTGGACGCGATGGGCCTGGAGGCCCCGCCGACGGCGGAACAGCTCTCGGCGGTCCGCGTCATCGAACACACCTGGCACTCGGCCCTGATCACCTGGCTCTCGGGCCGCGCCTCGATCGCCCAGGTCAAGATCGACATCGAGACGGTCTGCCGGCTCATCGACCTGACGTCCCCGGGAAAGTCCTGATTGTGCTGTAGGGCGGGGTCGGGGGTCGGCGGGGTTCCAGCTGATCCGCATCAGAGAAGGTTTGGGGGTTTCCCGTCAGTCTCATCGTCCTTCCGTGTCGGGCCGCCCTGTCAAGGGCGCTCCCTGCGGTCGCGTCGCTTCGCGATGGCCTTCGGCCACCCTTGACAGACCGTGCCGCCACGGAAAAAAGAAGACAGTCGGGGAAACC